>JAGQUE010000536.1 GCA_020438665.1 Nocardioidaceae bacterium
TTGAGGGCCGACCACCAGCGCTGGTCTGTCACCGAGCCCGTCGACGCCCACAGCGGGCCGGTGCCGGTCGCGGCGTCGTACGCCTGGGTCGGCGACGACACCCTCGAGGTTGACGTGCACTTCCTCGAGACGCCCCACCGGCTGACGGTCCGGTGCGCAGCAGGCGACCGTTCGGCCCGCGTGGCCTGGAACGTCGCACCCCTCGACGGCGGCGGGCTCGCCACCCTGCACCGCCCCGGCTAGAGGCCACCGGCAGCGGGGACCAGGCCGGGCCGAGATGGTCATCGTCGGCTGAGCGCATGCGCCGCCCAGGGTTCGCCCGAGTCGCCTCCGGACGCGCGCCGTCAGGCACCGGCCTGTCGGAGTCGATCGGGCGCTGTCGCTCGCCGAACCCCGTGGCGGAGGAGGTAGCAGCCGAGGGCTAGCTCGAAGAGGCCGCCGGGCACCGCGAAGACGACGGCCACCGATCGCCCGGTGGCCAACTCGACCGCTGCGCCGACTGCCAGCGCCCCATAGCCGCAGACACCCCACATTGCGAGCAAGGGCGGGACCAACCGGCGGCGTCGCAGCGTCATGAAGAAGGGGATGCTCCCGATGGACAGGACGAGCATGCCGAGCAGGTATCCCACATCGGCAGCGCCGCCGACATCTCCAGGCTCGGCCAGCAGGATCCCACCGGCGAGGCAGATCGCCTCCGCGCCTCGTGACCCGAGGTAGCCAACACCCACCCCGCGGTCCGCCGACCTGACCAGCCGGAAGCCGATCAACCCAGCACAGGCGACCGCGAACGAGTTGGCGAGCACGAGAGCGAGGCCGACCGGGCGATCGGCGATCGTGCTTCCGACGCCGTACAGCAGGAAGGCGGCGAGCACGATCGCGCCGAAGGCTCGCCCCTCCCAGCGAGCCGGGTAGGGCACCGTCGCGCCCGTGGTCGGCGCTGACACCGACGGTCTGCTCGTCTCGATGGTGGCGCCAGGACTGCTGGTGGTGTCAATGGTTCGGTTCATCACGAAGCTCCTTGGTTCGTACTTTGTACGATCAGTCGACGACTGTACTCGTACTTTGTACGATGTCAACGCCGTGGGCGATGAAAGGGGGCGGGAGATGGCGATCCCGAACACGAGGGGACAGCGGATGACCAGGGAGCGCGTGCTCCGGGGAGCGCTCGACCTCGCCGACGAGGTCGGCGTCGACGACCTGACGATCCGGCGGCTCGCCGACGCGCTCGACAGCAAGCCCATGACCATCTACCACTACGTGTCGAACAAGGAGGAGATCCTCGACGGCATCGTCGACCTGGTCCTCGGCGAGATCGACCTGCCGGATGCTGAGCTCGCCTGGAAGCCCGCCATCCGCGCACGATGCGTGTCAGCCCGTCAGGTGCTCGCGCGTCATCCTTGGGCAGTCCAGCTCATCGACTCGCGACGATCAGCCGGGCCGGCGACCCTCCGACACAGCAATGCCGTCATCGCGTGTCTCCGCGGCGGGTTGTCGTGGACGATGACGGCCCACGCCTACGCGGTGCTCGACGCCTTCGTCTATGGATTCGTCATCCAGGAGTCCTCGATTCCGACCTCGGAGGACGACATGGCCGAGGTCGTCCAAGGCATGGTCGACGAGCGCTTCGCCCAGCAGTTCCCCGACCTCCATGCGTTCACCGTCAACCATGTCCTGCAGCCGGGCTATGACTTCCGAGCCGAGTTCGACTTCGGCCTCGACCTGATGCTCGACCAGATCGAAGCGCTCGCCGACAACCACTGACCGACAAGCGGCGCCTTCTGGAACGGCAGGTCCGGCCGGTGCGTAGGCTGGCCCGATGACGTCTCGCGGAGCCATGCGCGCCGTGGCGTACGACAGGTACGGGCTTCCCGAGGTGCTGAGGCTCGTCGAGGTTCCGGTGCCGCAACCGGGTCCCGGCCAGGTCCTCATCCGGGTACGGGCCACGTCGGTGAACCTCTCCGACTGGGAGACGCTGACGGGATGGCCGGCGTACTCCCGCATCGGGGGGCCGTTGCGGCCAGCCTGCCCGGTGCTCGGGTCCGACATCGCAGGCGTGATCGAGTCACTCGGACCCGGTGTGTCGACATTCGCCCAGGGCGACGAGGTGTTCGGCGACAACCTCCGGCTCAAGGGCGGCTTCGCCGACTATTGCGTCGCCCCGGCCAGTGTGTTGGCGCCCAAGCCTCGCGGCCTCTCCTTCGTCGAGGCCTCGGCGCTGCCTCAGTCGTCCGCCATCGCGCTGCAAGGCACCCAGTGGGCGACGCGGGGCACCCGGATGTGCGTCAACGGGGCGGGCGGGGGGTCGGGGGCGTTCGTGATCCAGCTCGCGAAGGCGGCCGGGGCCCACGTGACCGGGGTCGACAACGCCGAGAAGCAGGCCTGGATGCGTGAGCTGGGAGCCGACGAGGTCATCGACTACGAGGCCGACGACTGGACCCGCCGAGGCCCCTTCGACCTGGTCCTCGACCTCGTCGCACGGCGGTCCGTGTGGGCCTATCGTCGGGCGCTCGCACCCGGTGGGCGCTACCGGTGCGTCGGCGGCACAGCCACGACCCTGCTGCGGGTGCTCACCGCCGGCAGCCTGCTCGGCGCCGTGTCCGGACGCTCCCTCGGGGTGCTGGCGGTCCGCGAGGGCCCCGAGCACGTCGCCCCGATGGTGGAGCGCTGCCTCACCGGCGCCGTCACCGTCCACATAGACCGCACCTTCGGGCTCGACCAGGTGCCCGAAGCACTCGCCGTCGTGGGCGCGGGAGGCGCCCGCGGCAAGCTCGTCGTCATCCCTGACGGCTGAGAAGCCCCGCGACCAACGGGCCAGGTTGCGCTAGTCGACGACGACGGTCCGGACGGCAGCCTTGTGCGGGTCTCGGTTGGTGCCGAGCCCGGGCAGGAGCCGGAGGCGCCCCGGCCGCGCACCACCGGCGGCACGAGCAGGGCGAGGAGCACGCCGGGATCCGGCACGCCGGTTCGACAGGGTAGGGCCCGATGTTCCCAGGGCTTCATCCCGCCAGCCCGTGACCATTTCCCGCGCGGGCCACTAGGCGCCTGACGCCTGCTTGCGCAATGCGTCACCCACGACCGCTAGACGCCTGGGCCAACGCGGTCACCGGCGGCTTCACCCCTCCGGAGGCCCGGTCCACCGCGCAGCAGGCCGCAGTCGGCCTCGCGGCTGAGCTCGTCGACGAGCTGCTCGCCCCGGACGCTGTCCTGCTGGCCGTTCCCCTGTACAACTTCGGCGTCTCCCAGCACATCAAGACGTGGATCGACCTAGTGTGCACGGACCCCCGCGCCAACACGGGCACGCCCCTGCTCGCGGGCAAGCCCACGGTCCTGTGCACGGTACGCGGCGGCGCGTACGGACCTGGAACTCCCCGCGAAGGATGGGACCACTCGACCGGCTACCTTCGCCGTATCCTCGAGGACGTGTGGGGTGCCGACCTGACCATCGTCGAGCGAGAGTTCACCCTGGTGGGTGTCAACCCCGCACTCGACGACTTCGCAGACATGGCCCGTGAGATGCACCAGAGCGCACTCAGCGCCGCGCGAGAGGCCGGCCGGGCTCTGGTTCAGCCCCGAGCGGCCTGAACGGTACCGGCGGCTACCTCAACCAACGGCCCGGCCCATAGCGTCCGGCGACGCAACCTCGTTGTCGACCCCATCGGAGAGACCACCGAACTCTCGCTCAGATGCGCATCGATACTCCACCCCATTGCAAGCCGCCCACCGGCTCGCAGCCCGACGCATGGGAGCCGAGCATGACCGACACCCCGCGGGCCAAGGAAGCCCCAGAATCCACCCACCCCGACGCGGCTGCACACACCGGGCTCCCCATCAAGGTAGTCCTCGTCGTGCGCGCCGGCTTGCCCATCAACCTGACCACGAATGCAGCCGCCGTGCTCGCCGCCACCATCGGCGCCCGACTGGCACTGCCGCCGGGTCCGCACGCGCACGATGCCTCGGGAACGGGCTTCCCAGGCATCGTGACCACGCCCATGCCCATCCTGGTCACCGACGCCGACGAGCTCACCGAGCTGTTCCACAAGGCGAGAGGCGACGGCCGGGTTCAGGTCGCTGCACTCACCGAGGTCGCACGGCAGGCCAGAAGCTACGAGAGATATCTCAGCGACCTCGCCCGGACCCCCGATGCAGAAAGAGATCTCGTCGCACTATGCATCGCGGGCCCACGCAACCGCGTCGCCAGACTCACCAAGCGCCTCCGCTTGCTCGGCGAGGACGGCTGAACGGGCTTGGCACACAGACTGCCTCGCGGTCTCCTGTCGCGGGTCGGTGCCACCACCTCGGCTCGCCCAGATCTTGCCTGCCTCACCCCCTGGCGTACGTGCCGTCATCGCCGACGTCCGTGCCCGCAACAGCGCGGCCCAGCATCGGGCGATGACCCACAGGAAGCGCGACGACTGACTGGTGGGCCACTGGTGGCCCGCACCCGGACCGGCACGGCAGAGAGGGCCTCCGCGGAGAGTTCCCGCAGGTCAACGCACAGGTGGTTGGAGCCGCCTGTCGGAATCGAACCGACGACCT
>JAGQUE010000537.1 GCA_020438665.1 Nocardioidaceae bacterium
CGTGACGCGGCGATCGCTGACCACCAGGCCTGGCTCGAGGCCGAGCGCGACACGATGGGGTTCGCGCGGGTGCCGACGTCCGAGGCGAAGCGGATGGTCGAGTGGCTGCAGGCCGTCGACCCCGCCGGGGCAGCGCGCGTGGAGGTTCGCCGCTACACGGGCGGGTTCCTGCACGGCAAGACGTACCTTGTCGAGGACGGTGCCGCCCAGGCCGCGATCGCCGGCTCGTCGAACATGACCTACGCCGGCCTGGCCCACAATGCCGAACTGAACCTCGGCACCGGTGGCGGCACCAGTTCGGCCGGCAAGGTCCGCGAGTGGTTCGAGCACTTCTGGGACCTCAGCGAGACCTACGACCTCGCCGAGCTCTACGGCCGCCTCTGGGACCCCCACACCCCGTGGAGCGTCTACCTGCGGATGCTCTGGGAGCTCTACGGCGAACACCTCGACGACGACGAGAACCCGAACGTCCGCACCGGCCTGAACCTCACCCGCTTCCAGGCCGACGGCGTCACCCGGATGGAACGCCTCCTCGACGAGCACGGCGGCGTGCTCGTCGCTGACGAGGTCGGCCTCGGCAAGACCTATCTCGCCGGTGAGGTCATCTACCGAACCGCGAACATCAACCGCCAACGCGTCCTCATCGTCGCGCCCGCCGCGCTGAAGTCAGCGATGTGGGAGCCGTTCCTAGAGACCCACGACTTCAGCCGCTGGGTGAAGGTCTACTCCTACGAAGAGGTCCGCAACCGCCTCGACCCCGACAAGGGCTCGATCCACACGTTCCTCCAAGAGGTCGAGGACTACTCGCTCGTCGTGATCGACGAGGCCCACAACCTGCGCAACTCCGGCGCCCAGCGCTCCGGCGCCGTCGACCGGGTGATCACCGCCGGCAGCCCCAAGCGGGTCGTGCTGCTCACCGCGACACCGGTCAACAACTCCCTCAACGACCTCGAGACGCTGGTCAAGTACTTCATCCGCGACGACGCCCGATTCGCCTCCCTCGGCATCCCGAGCATCCGCGAGTACATCAAGCAGGCCCAGGCCATCGACCCGGCCAACCTCACGCCCGAGCACCTCTTCGACCTGATGGACCAGGTCGCCGTGCGCCGCACCCGGAAGTTCGTCAAGGAGCACTACTCCAACGAGCTGATCATCGGCCCCGACGGCAAGCCCACGACGATCAAGTTCCCCCAGCCCAAGGTCCGCCGCATCGACTACGACCTCGACGACAACGGACTGGCGCTCATCGACGCCATGGTCTACGCCCTCGACGACCCGACCGACCCGCACGCGCCACGCGCGTGGGAGGACCGCAGCCGCGACCCCAAGCGACTGATGCTCGCCCGCTACCTATCCAGCATGTACACCGTCGACCACGACCTGCAGGAGTACCAGATCACCAACGCCGGCCTGCTCCGATCGGGTCTGCTGAAGCGACTGGAGTCCAGCCCCCAGGCACTGCACGCCTCGCTCGAGAAGATGATCCTCTCCCACGAGTCGTTCCTCGACGCGCTCGGCAAGGGCTATGTGCTCAAGGGCGAGGCCCTCAGCGAGTGGGTCACCTCGGACTCCGATGACCTCGACGAGTTCGTCCTGGAGTTCGACAAGGACGACCAGATCGAGTCCGTCGACGGCTACCACCTCACGGAACTCCAGGCCGACGTCGACTCCGACATCGAGCTGCTGCGCGAGCTGCGGAACCTCGCAGCGGTCGTGGTCGACGGCATCGAGCCCAAGGCCGAGCGGCTCATCGCAGAGCTGACCCAGATCGCTGCCGACGCCCAACGCGTCGACCCCCGGGGGCTGTCGCACGCCGACCGGCGCAAGGTCATCATCTTCTCCGCCTTCACCGACACCGTGCTCCCGATCCACGAGGCCGTCCTCGAGGCGATCGAGAACGCGGCCGCCGGGTCACCGTTGGCGGACTACCGCGACCGGGTCGCGCCGCCGATCATGGGCTCCTACGCCAAGACCCACGAGCGCGGCGCCAGCGGCGGCGTCGACCAGGGCGGTCGTGCCTCGACCATCGCCGGATTCGCCCCGGCCACCGCCGGCCCCCGCAACGCCGCCGGCGAGCCCGCGGCCAAGGACGAGTTCGACATCCTGTTCACCACCGACGTGCTCGCCGAAGGCGTGAACCTCCAGCAGGCCGGGCAGATGATCAACTACGACCTGCC
>JAGQUE010000538.1 GCA_020438665.1 Nocardioidaceae bacterium
CCGGCTTCCTCGGCCTCGAGCGCATCCGCGAGCTTACCGTCGCCAAGGAGGGCCCCGGCCTCGACTTCGACACCGCGCTCGAGCTCTCGCGCGCCGGCACCGTCTTCACCACCCACACTCCGGTCCCGGCCGGCATCGACCGGTTCCCGCGCGAGCTGATCTCGCAGTACTTCGGCGGCGGCAGCAGCCCCGTGCCCGGCGTACCCGCCGACCGGGTGCTCGCGCTCGGCGCCGAGGACTATGCGGGTGGCGACCCCGCCGTGTTCAACATGGCGGTGATGGGATTCCGCCTGGCCCAGCGCGCCAACGGCGTCTCCGAGCTCCACGGCCACGTGTCGCGTGGCATGTTCAACGGGCTGTGGCCGGCCTTCGACGAGGCCGAGGTCCCGATCGGCTCGATCACCAACGGCGTGCACGGTCCCTCGTGGGTCGCTCGCGAGGTCTTCGAGCTTGCCGCCAAGCACGGTGTGGTTCCCGACACCGAGGACGTCAGCGACTACTGGTCGCTGGTCGAGGCGATCCCGGCCAAAGAGCTGTGGGACCTCAAGCACACCCTCCGTGAGCACCTCGTCAAGGACGCCCGCAGCCGACTGGCCAAGTCCACCGCCAAGCGGGGCTATGCCGCGGCCGAGCTCGCCTGGACCGAGACCGCGCTCGACCCCGACGTGCTGACGATCGGGTTCGCCCGACGGGTGCCGTCCTACAAGCGGTTGACGCTGATGCTGCGCGACCCCGAGCGGCTCCGCAAGCTGCTGCTCCACCCCGAGCGGCCGATCCAGCTCATCATCGCCGGCAAGTCCCACCCGGCCGACGACGGTGGCAAGAAGCTGATCCAGGAGATGGTGAAGTTCGCCGACGACCCGGACGTGCGCCACCGGATCGTGTTCCTGCCCAACTACGACATCGCGATGGCTCAGCCGCTCTATCCCGGCTGCGACGTGTGGCTCAACAACCCGCTGCGCCCCTATGAGGCGTGCGGCACCTCCGGCATGAAGGCCGCGCTCAACGGTGGCCTCAACCTGTCGATCCTGGACGGCTGGTGGGCCGAGGGCCATGACGGCGCCAACGGCTGGGCCATCGGCGGCGCACGGCTCTATGGCCCGGAGGACCAGCCGCTGCAGGACGAGCTGGACTGCGCCGAGCTGTTCCGGCTGCTCGAGGAAGACGTCGTGCCCGAGTTCTACGCGCGCGACGCGGCCGACCTGCCACAGGCCTGGCTGCGCCGCGTCCGACACAGCCTGGCCAGCATCCCGCCGCGGTTCAGCGCCGAGCGCATGGTCGGCGAGTACGCCGAGCGGGCCTATCTGCCGCTGGCCCGAGAGCAGCGGCGGCTCTCGGAGGCGGACTTCGCCGCGGCGGCCGAGCAGGCCCGACGCGACGCACGCCTGCGCGATGCATTCGGCCGCGTGGCGATTCGCGGGCTGCGGATCGCCGAGCTCGACGGCCTGCATGCCGGAGACGCGATCCCGGTGCGGGCGACGCTGCAGCTGGGCGAGCTGGCGCCGGAGGATCTGGTCGTCGAGCTGCTGCTCGGGCGCCCGGACGGCCCCCAGCGACTGGCCGAGCAGCGCCGGGTCGAGCTGCAGCCGGTCGGTCCCGTCCTGGGCGGTGAATGCAGTTTCGAGGCTCGGCCCGTGCTGGACCAGGTCGGCCGCTTCGCCTACGGCCTGCGCGTTCGCGCCCGCGACCTGGGCAGCGGCGGGCTCGACGATCTGACGATCTGGGCTTGAGCGCGACCGCCGGGATGCCGCGACACTTGAGCCGGCGCCCGACCTGCGTATCATCAACCGTCCTGCATCCCGATGCCGGCCATCCCGACCACCCGACCCCAGCTGCCAGGAGCCGCGACGTGAGCCAGACCACCGTGCCCAGCGATCTCGCCATCGCCCAGTCCGCCAAGCTCGAGCCGATCCTGGCCATCGCCGAGCGCATGGGCCTCGAGCGCGCCGACATCGAGCTGCATGGCGACCACATCGCCAAGGTGCGCCTCGAAGCCATCGACACGCTTCGCCAGCGACCCAAGGGCAAGTACGTCCTGGTGACCGCCATCACGCCGACGCCGCTCGGCGAGGGCAAGAC
>JAGQUE010000539.1 GCA_020438665.1 Nocardioidaceae bacterium
GGGACGACGAGGTGAAGTCCGAGGGCGGCTGCAACGTTGACGTAGGCGCCGATCGTGACCGAGGGGTTGCCTGCCTCGATCCTGTGCAGGGTGACACGCGAAATGCCAGCGGCTTCGGCACACGCGACTGACGTGACAACGAGGGCCTTTCGGCGTTCGCGCAGCCGCGCACCGAGGCGTTCGAGGTCCGCCTGTTGCTCGGGGCTCGTGTACGGACTAGGGGCAGGCATGTTTCTCATTGTAGCCATTTGATTTCACAAGTCACTAATGAGAAACGCTTTGTTGACCCATCGGTCAATCAGGCTAGCCCAGCGGAAGCCAGCCGTACGTCCAGTCCGTCCAGATCAGACCGGTCGACACGTCCGCCTCGAGCTCGGCCGCGCGACCGCACCACGGCCTCCCTCTCCTCTGAGATCTCGACGGCCTCCGACTCCATTGGACACCGGATCTACCCCACGAGCTCCGTTTCGTTCGGGCGGCAATGCGGGCAGGCGACCTCGTGCTCTCCCCGGCCACGAGATCGACCGGGCACCTATGGCGCCTACTTCTTGCGGACTGCGTGCGGACCGGACGGGTGCGGCGGTCCATCGATTTCCAACGCGGCCTAGTGATTCAGGCGACGCTAGACGTTGAAGCGGAACGAAAACCGGGTGTTTCGGCTGTTGTCGGCCATGGTTGGCTGAGGCCGGAAAACACGGTCTGAACTGCGCAAACGCGTTTGTGGAACCGTTGGACGTCGTTGGCGAGAATCGGTCTCCGCCGGACTTCTTGCGGACTATTTGCGGACCGCTGGCAACGCCGCCCGACAATCGTCGCCTCTGCGCATCAGCAGCAATGGCGGGCGATGGTGCTGCCCAACGCGGCGGTCGCGAGGGAGACCACAGCCGCGGCGATGAAGGCGGCTGTGAACCCGGACGGGTCGAGGGCGCCGCCCGCGGCGCCGCCGACCGCGATACCGATGGCCGTGAACGTCGAGGTGCCGAGAGCCGAGCCGACCTGCGTGGCCGAGCCTGCGATGCCGGAGGCCAGTCCGGCGTGAGTGTCGGATGCGGCGGAGGCGATCACCATGGTGGTCGGGGTGAAGCTGAGGGCCACACCGGTCGCCGCCAGCAGCAGGCCCGGCAGGACGGCGACGCTGTAGCCGGCGCCCTGAGAGGCAAGGGCGAGCCACATGTGCCCGGCGGCCAGGACCACGAGACCGGTGACGAGGCTTCTCGACGGCCCGAGCAGGCGGAGCACCCTGGGGAGGACGGCCAGGGAGACGACGAAGCCCATGATCGAGGTGGGAACCATGGCCAGGCCGGCCTGCTGCGGGTCGAAGCCCCTCCCCTGCTGCAGATAGAGAGCCACCAGCACGAAGGTGGACGCACGGGCCGCGCCGCCGAGCACGGCGAGGCCGACACCGGTGCTCATGAGCCTGGACGCGAACAGACTGAGAGGAACCAGCGGCTCCACCGCCCGACGCTCGACCGCGACGAACGTGCCGCCGAGAGCAGCGGCGACGCTCAGACTCGCCACGGTCGACGAGCTCGCGCCGGACTCGGCGAGACCGAGGACTCCCTGCACGGCCGCCACCACAGCGCCGGTGACAGCGGCGGCACCGAGTGCGTCGAAACGGTGCCGGGTGCGTCGGGCGCCATCCTCGAGCACCAGACGGGCGAGGACCGCAGCAGCCATCGAGACCGGGACGGTGGCCAGGAACACGGCCTGCCAGCCGAAGGTCCCGGTGAGCACGCCGCCGAGGAACACGCCGGTCGCGCCACCGACCGCCGAGGCGGCCCCCCACAGACTCATCGCACGCGCACGCCGCGGTCCAGGGAACATCACCAGGAGCAGCGACATCGCTGCAGGGCTCAGCGCCGCTGCACCGGCTCCCTGGACCACGCGGCCGGCGACCAGCGCCAACGGGCTCCAGGCGCTCGCAGCCAGCAGGGTGCCGAGCGTGAATACCACCGAGCCGCCGGCAAACATCCGGCGTCGGCCGCACAGGTCCGCGACCCGACCGGACAGCACGAGCAGCCCGCCGAAGGCGAGGACGTAGGCGTTGACGACCCACGCCACACCCGACGGGCCGAGTTGCAGGTCGGTCTGCATCGACGGCAGCGCCACGTTCACGATGGACGTATCGAGCATGACCAGGAACTGGGCCGACACGAGAAGGCCCAGGGCGATGCCCTGACGCCGATCCGAGCCGGTTCGAGTGGCCGCGGGTCCGGACAACGGGACGGGCGTCTGGGTGATCGTCATGGTGGCCTACCTGGGTCGAGGAGCGGTGAAGCTGTGGACACCACCCTGCTGGCGCAGGCACCTCTTCACACCGGTCGAATGGCCGGGTTCGGGTGCCGCTGAGGGGCCTTCGCGGGCCGTCGAGCGGGTCGGCCCGGCTAGCCGAGTCCGACCATGAACGCGTTGCGGACGGCGTCGATGGTCGCGTGGGCCAAGGCGGGCGCGGCGAGGTTGCCGCCGCGTCGCCAGGCTCGCGACAACGGCATCCCGACGAGGATGTGCCAGGCCAGCAGCTCCAGGACGAGGAGCGGCAAGGGCAGCCCGCCCGCGACAGGCAGGTGCCACAGACCCCAGAGCGCCGAGACGAACAGAGCCGACCCGCGTTCGTTCGAGCCGCGGTCGACGTGAGTGTCGAGGCAGCCGCGGAACGTGACCTCCTCGAGCACGAACGTCACGGGGAAGTAGAAGGCGACGTACGTCGCGATGGTGCCGATCAGGACCAGCGGGTCGAGGGAGCTGCCGGCGACGATGTGGGCGGAGCCGTAGAACACGGCCATGCCGACCGTCCCGATCAGGGTCGGGCGCAGGGCCGATCGGAGCACCGCGCCGACGGTGCTCGAGCGGACAGCGAAAGCCGCGAGCCCCGCACCGATGACGCCGCACGACCACCAGCCTGTGCTGATCCAGGCGCCCTCCTGCAGACTGCGGGCCACGTGCCAGGCAGGTGCCAGCGCCAAGGCACCGGCCCACAGCCATCCACGGCCATCGAGTGAGAAGTGCGGTGCGCCTCGCACCCAGAGCTCTCGCAGCGGGCGGCGGCGTACGCCGATCTGGAAGGCGACGGTCAGCGGAACCCCCAGCAGAAGATAGGCGTCGCTGCCGAGCCGGAGCCCGAAGCCCAGCAGGACCCAGACACCAACGAAGAGGGCTGCCTCGCTGTAGGGGCGTCGGACGGTCGAGGAGGAGGCCGCTGCCCAGCGTCCTGCGCCGCCGCGGATGAGGTGCGCACGGGCCATGTCGGCCTCCTCCTTCGATCGTGGTGGGGAGTTCAGTGCAGGTGGACGGCGGTGCCGACGGCCGCGCGCGACGCGGGCATCCGGGCCAGGGCGTAGACGACCGTGACTCCAGCCATGACCGCCGCACCGACGAACCCGCGCGCGAAGGCGTCGACCACGCCCTCGGTGGAGGCGAGCGAGCCAGCGGTGGCGGCGACCGCTGAGAGGATCGCGACGCCCAGGGCCGCACCGATCTCCTGACCCGTCATCAAGAACCCCGAGGCCACGCCCGCGTGGGACGCCGGCACGCCGGACATCGACGTGATCGAGACGGCCACGAACGCGATGCCGACGCCGAAGCCGAGAGCGAGCAGGCCCGGCAGAACGCCGGTGGTGTAGTGCGAGTCGCCGTCGACCAGGGACAGCAGGACGGTGCCAGCGACGACGACCACCATGCCGACCGAGGCGATCATCCGTGACGTGGCGTGGCCGATGAGGTGGCGCCCCGCGATCGTTCCTACGGTGATGGCCAAGGCGAACGGCAGGAACGCGACTCCGGTCTCGACGGCGGAGAAGCCGAGCGCCGTCTGCAGCAGGATCGACGTCAGGAAGACGGCGCCGACCAGGATCCCCGAGGCGCCGAGCATGACGACGGTGCTGGAGACCAGCGTGTCCAGCTTCCACACGTGCGGCGGGAAGAGCGGCCGCGTGGCGCGGGCCTCCCAGGTGAGGAAGACGACCAGGGCGGTGGCGGAGGTGCCCATCGCGACGAGAGTGTGCAGCGACCACCAGCCGTGCGTCGCCGTGCCGCCCAGGCCGTAGATCAGGGCAGCCAGACCGCTGACCAGAGCGGTCGCGCCGGGCAGGTCGAAGTCCGCGAGGCTGGGCCGCGGGTGCGCGTCCTTGGTGATGACGCGGAGGCCGACGGCCAGGGCGACGAGCCCGACGGGCACGTTGATCCAGAAGATGAACTGCCAGCTGCTCCAGGTCGTCACCGCGCCTCCGACCAGCACGCCTGCGGCAACTCCCAGACTGCCGACGGCGCCCCACAGGGCCAGCGCCGCTCTGCGCTGAGCCCCCTCGTAGGAGGTGGTGATCAACGACAGTGCGGACGGTGTGAGAAGCGCTGCGCTCAACCCCTGGACGGCCCGGGCAGCGATCAGCTGAGCGCCATCTGCGGCGAACCCGCTGACGAGCGAGGCGACGGTGAAGAGGGCCAGGCCGCTGAGGAAGACCGTGCGCCGCGACACCAGGTCGGCCACTCGGCCGCCGAGCAGCAGCCCGCCGCCGGACATCATCAGGTAGGCGGTGACGAGCCACTGCAGGTCGCCCCCGCTCAGGCTGAGGGCGCTGCCGATGCTGGGCAGCGCGGTGTTGACGACCGAGATGTCGAGGACGACGAGGATCTGCGCGGCCAGGGTGACGACGAGCAGGGCCCACGACCTGCGCTCCTGCGCCTTCTGTGGCGCGTGCTGGTCGACGTCGACGGTGGGCTCGGGATGGGGGGCGTGGTGGGACATGGGTTCTCCTCGAGTGGATGGGTGGGTGAGAGGTGGTAGGTCGGTCAGCGCAGTGGCTGGCCGGTGCGGATGCTCGCGACGACGGCGGTGATGGCGTCGGCAGACTGAGCGGCCACGCGGGGATCGGCGACCATGCCCTCGTGGCTCGACTCGACGGTGCGGGCGACATGGTCAGTGGAGAGTCGGGCGAGCGTGTCCTGCGCGGCCTGCCAGCCCTCCATCTCCAACGACTCTGAAGCGGTGAGAACGACCAGGGGTCGGTCCTCCAGAGAGGTCAGTGCCTGTGCCTGCTCGAAGATCCTGGGCACCATCGCGATCTCGTCGCGACCGTTGCGGAGCGCGCGAGCCGTGCCGGTCATGGCGAGCGTCTCGTCGGCGGCCACGCCGGGCAGGCCGGAGCCTGTGGCGAATAGCGGGCCGAGGCCGATGCGGGCGAGCGTCGGCAGCACGGCGAGACCGCGCCGCATGAGGGCGTACTGAGCCGGGTAGGCCGGGATCGCGGTCATCTGCTCGGGGCTGGAGCTGTCGAGGAGCACCATGCCTGCGACCTCGTCGGGGTAGCGCTCGGCGTAGACCATCGCGTAGGGGCCGCCGATCGAGTGGCCGGCCAGCACGAACGGGCCCTCCTCGCCGGCGGCGGACAGCAGCGCGTGCAGGTCGTCGGCCGCCTGACGCCCGGTCTCGGGAGCTCCGGCGTCCTCGCTCCAGGCCTGTCCGGCGCGGTCGTAGGCGCACACTCTGGTGGTGGACCGGACGCCCTCGGCGATGTGGGTCCAGGATGTGGAGATCTCGCCGAGGCCGCCGAACAGCACGACCGTCGGGCTGCCCTGCCCCTGGCACCACAGGTGCATCTGGCGACCTTCGACGTCGTACGTCGACCCGGGAGCCGGGAAGTCGTCGCGGACCTGCGCCTCGGCGAGGTTGGCGTACACGGCGCCGACCGAGGCCACGCTCAGGATGGCGAGAACGGACACCAGCAGCCACCGGCCCCGTCCGCTGATGCCTCGCCGGATCCGCAGGAAGGCCCACCCGCCCAGGCCGAGCATCACCGGGGGCCACACCCAGCTGAGCCGGGTCATGACGGGCTCGCCGGGAGCGAGGACGACCAGCGCCAGGCCCGCCACGCCCATCGTGAGGGCGGGGACGGCGAGCCAGGCCTGCGGGCGTCCGGTGCGGCGCCCGGAGAGCACGGCCAGCATCGCCCAACCGCAGCCGGATCCCAGCAGGATCGATCCCGCGACGACGCTCTCGGTGGCGCCGGGGAAGACGCCGAGGACGAGCAGCAGGATGACTGCGATTCCGGTGGACAACGATGCGGCGACGATGCGGGTCGATGTCGTGTCGGTCATGGCTGCCTCGCTCGAGGGTCGGTGATGAACTGCACTCGAGCGTGGCCTCGGGCGGCCGTGGTCGCCCCGGTCAGATGACCAGGTTTGCCGTGAGCTGCAGCGGCATGCGACGGGCGTGGGTCAGGTGAGGTCGAGCTGGGCCAGCTGGCCGCGGGAGGTGATCTGCGCCTTGGCGAACACGTTGCGCAGATGGAAGGCGACTGTCCGGGGAGACACCCAGACCTGTTCGGCCACCTCTTTGTTGGACATTCCCGAGGCCACGAGCTGGGCGATCTTGAGCTCCATCGGGGTCAGCTTGACCAACGTGGAGGGGTCCCGCTTCCGGGCGGTCTCGCCGGAGGCCCGCAGCTCCTGGGCGGTGCGCTGCACGAGGGGTTCGGCGCGCGCGTCCCGGAAGGTCTCGATCGCGTGGCGTAGGTGGACCCGCGCGTCGACGCGTCGTCCCGCGCGCCGGAGCATCTCGCCGTAGGCGAGCTGGATGCGAGCCTCGTCGAGCGGTCGTCGTGACGCTCGCTGGTGGGTCAGAGCGGCATCGAAGAGCTGCTCGGCCTCGTCCGGCGAGCTGGTCGTGACGGCGCGGGCGTAGCAGACGGCCGCGCGCGCCCACGGCTGCGCGGTGGACTCGGCGAAGTCGACGAGCCCGTCGGCCAGGTCGAGGGCGGCCTGTGGCTCGTCGGCGCGTACGGCGGCATCGACGTGCTGCACCGTCGCCATCCGGGCGAGACCGGGCATTCGGAACCGCGCGAGGTGGTGCACCGCACCGCTCAGGTCGCCGACGGCTGCGGCATGAGTGCCCCTGGCCCAGCGGAGCAGGTCGTGCACCGGATCCGCCAGGATGCCCAAGGGTGCCCGGGCAGCGCCGTCCTCGACCCGATGCACCAGGTCGTCATAGTCGCCGGAGCCCTGCAGCGCCGCGAGCAGCGCGAGCCACGCCAAGGGTGGCGTCGTCATCGCGGACTGATGCAGCGTCTCCCCGAGGCTGAACGCCTCCTCGGCGTTGGTGCGGACCGCGAGCATGTCGCCCGACAGGAAGTTGCTGAAGCACAGCCGCTGCAGCGCATAGACCACCGCCGTCACAGCGCCGGCGTCCCTCGCCCGCGACAGCGCGGCCGAGTAGAACCGCGACTGGATGTCGTCGTCCCCGAGGTGGAGGGCGCAGTTGCCGATGTTCCACAGCACTTCACGGTCATCGACCTCGTCGCCCAGGGTGGCCGCAGCACGCAGCATCGTGGCTGCCCCATGCAGGTCGCCGTCGGCGGTGCACGTCATCGACAACAGCATCTGCCGCAGGCAGGTCGTCCTGGCTGGCTCGCCCGGCACCGGCTGCGCCAGCACCACCGTGTCGAGCCGGGTGCCGCTGTCGGCGCCGTGGGTCCGCATGATCGCCGCCAGCGTCGCCAGCTCGAGCGCGCGCCCCGGGTCCCTGGGCAGCACCTCGGACGCCGCCTCGACGAAGATCCGGTGGGCCAGCGCGGGCGAGCCGAGGTTGACCTCGATGTGCCCACGAAGGCGGGCCAGGTCAGCGACGAGGACCGGCTCCGTGGCGGTCCGGGTGGCCTCGCCGACCAGGTCTTGGGCGACTACCGCCTCGCCCGCTGCCCAAGCGCTCCGGGCTGCATCCAACGTCAGCGCGGCGCGCTGACCGGGGTCAGCTGACAGCGTGGCCGCTCGTTCGAAGGCGGCTCTGGCGGCGGTGTGGGCGCCGCCTCTCTGAGCACGCCGCCCGACGCGCTCGAGCGCCGCCACGACCTCCCCGTCGGGCTCGACCGTGGCGGCCGCGCGCTGCCAGGCCGCCCGGTCGCGGCGACCGAGGGCCTCCAATGCTGTGGCCAGCGCCCCGTGGGCACGCCGCCGTTCCTCATCGGTGGCCGCTTGATAGACCGCGGACCGCACCAGTGGGTGACGCAGGGCGACCGCCGCGCCGGCCGGGGAGACCAACCCCGAGCTCGTCGCGGCCTCGATCGCGTCTGGCGGCAGGCCGAGCCGGCCGGCGGCTGCGCGGAGCACGCCCAGCTCCCCGGTGTCGTCGGCCGCTGCGAGCAGCAGGAAGGTCTGCACGGCGTCCGGCAACCGCCTCACCCTGTCGAGGAAGATCCTCTCGACCCGGTCGGTGAGTCGCAGCTGGGACGGCAGTGGTGCCTCCCCCTGAAGCTCCTCCCGGCTGAGTGCCCGCGGGAGCTCCACCAGCGCCAGCGGGTTGCCCTGCGCCTCGGCCAGGAGCCTCTCCGTGACCGCGTCGGTCGACCCGTCTCCCAGGGAACGGACGAGCAGCGCTCTGGCGTCGTCGGTGGCCAGCCCGGTGACCGTCAGCTCAGTCAGTCCCTGCCGGTCCAGCCGACTCGGGACACCCTCGCGGACCGAGAACACCAGGGCCACCCGGTCGGCGGCGACGCGGCGGCTGCAGAAGAGCAACGCATCCGCACTGGCGTCGTCGAGCCAGTGCGCGTCGTCGA
>JAGQUE010000540.1 GCA_020438665.1 Nocardioidaceae bacterium
CCATCGAGAAGAAGATGACCGTGCCGCGGTCGGCGGTCGCCAGGATCGCGCCCCCCTCACACCCCGGCACGTCGACGCACACGACGGTCACGTCCGCAGGCCCTCCGGCGCCGTGGACGGCGTCCCTGAGGGCGATCGGGTCGCGCGCGTCGGCGAGGACGACCTCGTCGGCGAGGGCGGCCTCGCGCAGCAGCGCTGCCTCCGCCTCGAACGGAACGACGCCGATCGTGTGAGCGGCACCGGCGTCGCGTGCGGCGGCCAGACTCATCGAGCCCGACTTGCCCGCCCCGCCGATCACCGCCACGGTCACATCGCCCTCGCCGCGGGCGACGTGGTCGGCCACGACCCGGGCGGTGAGCGCCGGCGCTCCGCACACGTCCATGACCGACAGCGAGAGGTCGGGGTCGAGATCCTCGGGGATGACTGCGGCGATCGAGCGGCCGAACAGGACGGCATGACCGTCGCAGGGCACCTGCTCGCCCAGCCCGTTCCAGCGACAGAGGTCGTCCTCGATGGCCAGGGGGGTCAAGGACAGCGACACCAGGGTCGCGACGCGCTCACCGACGCGAAGACCCAGCGGGGATCGCTCCCCCACCTCCTCGACGATGCCGACGAGCATGCCGCCGGAGCCGGTGACGGGGTTCTGCATCTTGCCGCGCGTGGCGACGATGTCGAGCACCTCGGCCCGCAACGCGGCGCCGTCGACCCGGCCGTCGGCCGAGCGGTGCTTGGCTTCGAGCTGGCGGTAGGAGGCGGCGTCGAGGTTGAGCTTCTCGACCCGGATCCGGACCTCGTCGGGCCACAGCTCTCGGCGCGCGTCGAGCCGCTGGGCCGCCTGGGGCAGCACCACGCGGTCGTCAAGCACCCGGTGGAGCCCGGTCGGGTCACTGCTTGCGACGGTCATGCGCGACTTGTCCTCCATCGAATTGGCCACCACACCGCAAATTCTACGGTCTAGTATTGGACTTGCAGGATGTTCTCCGCATACTCTGTCATGTGCGGCCGACGTCACACAACTGACCCGGCCGCCTGTCAGGGACCCGCCCCAACGACCCACTGGAGCACACACCATGACCGTGACGTCAACCTCCGCCAGCGGCGCCATGCAGCCCTACGCCTACCAGCGTGTCGAGCTGGTCGAGCCCGACTGGACCCGCTTCCCGGGTTGGCGGGACGTCACCGCCGACGAGTGGGCCTCCGTCCAGTGGCAGCGGGCCCACTGCGTCAAGAACGTCAAGCAGCTGCGCGAGCTCATGGGCGACCTGGTCGACGAGCGCTTCTATGCCGACCTCGAGCGCGACCAGGCCGAGCGCGCCACCATGTCGATGCTCGTGCCGCCGCAGATGATGAACACGATGGCCCCGCGCGTCGACCCCACCGGGCCGGGCTCCCTCACCGAGGCGTTCTATGCCGATCCGGTGCGCCGCTACATGATCCCGGTGTTCTCCGACCGCCGCACCGACTGGGCCTCCCACCCGCAGGCCACCCGCGACTCGCTCCACGAGCACGACATGTGGGTCGCCGAGGGCCTCACCCACCGCTACCCGACCAAGGTGCTCGCCGAGCTGCTGCCCACGTGCCCGCAGTACTGCGGCCACTGCACGCGCATGGACCTCGTCGGCAACTCCACGCCGGTGATCGACAAGCTCAAGTTCGTCGGCAAGCCCGCCGACCGCCTCGGCGACATGCTCGACTACCTCCGCCGTACACCGCAGGTGCGCGACGTGGTCGTCTCCGGCGGCGATGTGGCCAACATGCCGTGGCCGCGCCTCGAGGCGTTCCTCGACCAGCTGCTCGAGATCGACAACATCCGCGACATCCGCCTCGCGACCAAGGCTCTGATGGCGCTTCCCCAGCACTGGCTCCAGCCCGAGGTGGTCGACGGCATGGGCCGGGTGGCCGGCAAGGCGCGGACGCGTGGTGTGTCGATCGCCATCCACACCCACGTCAACCACGCCAACTCCGTCACCCCGCTGGTCGCGGACGCGACCCGGGCGATGTTCGACGCCGGCGTACGCGACGTCCGCAACCAGGGCGTGCTCCTCAACGGCGTCAACGCCGACCCGCACGTGCTGCTCGACCTGGCGTTCTCGCTGCTCGACGGTGCGGGGATCATGCCCTACTACTTCTACATGTG
>JAGQUE010000541.1 GCA_020438665.1 Nocardioidaceae bacterium
AGCTTGGCGTGGTCGCCGAGAGCGGCGTGCAGCGCCGGCCCGTGCATGCTGGCCCTGCGGTCGACCTCGTCGAAGCGCAGCTGGATCCCGAGAAGGCCGATGGCGACGGCGAGTCCGAGCAGCACGGCGGCCGCCTCCGGCAGCCCCGCCACGCTCGACACGACCGCCACCAGAGCGAGGCCCGCCGAGAACGGCAACGCCATCGCCACCAGTCGGTCCTTCATGTGACTTCCTCTCCCACTTTCGGCACCATCAGGCGAAAGCGTAAGGCTAGGGCCGCCCATTCGCCTCACCCGGACGCCAAACACCGGGAAGTGGTCTGTAGCGGTTGGATCTCTCCCGCCGGATTCAGTAGGAGTGCTTGACGGCGAGCGTGGCGCGGACCAGCTCGGCGTCCCACGGCTCGCCCAGCCACTCGAAGAGCCCGCGCAGCACCTCGGGATCGGCGACATAGTCGTCGTAGTGGATGCGGTAGGCCGCCGGCCCGAGCTCCTCGGCCACCGCCAGGATGGCGGCCTCGATGTCGGCGAGCCGGTCGTGGGAGCTCTCGTCCTCGGCCCACCACTGGCTGCGGCTGACCGCCTCGAGGTCGCGGGTGTTGACCACGAACCGGGCACCGGGGAACACCTCGCGCAGGAAAGCGACATAGTCGGGCAGATCCGCGGCCGGCCACCGGATCTCCTTGTAGCCGGTGACCCGGGTGCGCGGCCCGGGACGAAGGATCGTCTGGAGCGCCAGCGCCCGGATGTTCTCGATCGACTTCTCGGCGGGGAAGCCGCGGGCGCCGAACCACGGCTGGGTGACGCGCCGGCCACCAGGGCGGGTCGAGTCGGCGACGCCGCGCCGATGGAACTCGAACAGCGAACGCATGACGTTGTGGTTCTCGCCGCGGATCAGATAGCCCGGGATGGCGTTGAGCAGCCCTTGGACCAGCGTCGAGCCGGAGCGGCCATAGGTCATCACGAACACATAGCCGAGGTCGGGTCGGGACCGGTTGAGCTCGCGGCGCTGGAGGCGCCGCAGCCTGTGGCTGAGCCGGCGGTTGTGCTCCTCCAGCTCGCGCAGCCGCGCGGCTCGTGGGAACAGGCGACCGAGCCTGGTCCTGACTCCGGCGCTGGGCATGCGGGTCAGCGTAGACCTGTCCAGCCCGCGATCCTGGCCGGGACCTAGACTCCGGACGTGCGGATCACCGTCATCGGCTGCGGTTATCTCGGAGCAACCCACGCCGCCTGCATGGCCGAGCTGGGCCACGAGGTGCTGGGCGTGGAGATCGACGACGCCAAGCGGGTCGCGCTCACCGCCGGGCGGGCGCCGTTCCACGAGCCGGGCCTCGACACCCTGCTGGCCACCCACGTCGGCACCGGCCGGCTGCGCTTCACCGACTCCTTCGCGGAGGCGGGTGACTTCGGAGACCTCCACTTCCTCTGCGTCGGTACGCCGCAGTCGGCGGTGGGCCTGGGCGCTGACCTCAGCGCCGTCGTCGACGCGGTCGAGTCGCTGGCCGCCCAGCTGACCCGACCGACGCTGCTGGTCGGCAAGTCGACGGTGCCGGTCGGTACGGCGAGCCGGCTGGCCGAGCGCATGGCCGAGCTCGCGCCGGTGGGCGCCGGGGCGGAACTCGCCTGGAACCCGGAGTTCCTCCGCGAGGGGTTCGGTATCGAAGACACCCTGCACCCCGACCGGATCGTGCTGGGCGTGGCCTCGGAACGCAGCGAGCAGGTGCTGCGCTCGTTCTATGCCGACGCGATCACCGGCGGCACCCCTGTCGTCGTCACCGACTTCGCGACCGCCGAGCTCGCCAAGGTCGCGGCCAATGCCTTCCTGGCGACCAAGATCTCCTTCATCAACGCCATCGCCGAGGTGTGCGAAGCGGCCGGGGCCGACGTGGTGGACCTCGCGGACGCGATGGGTCACGACCGCCGAATCGGGCGCGCGTTCCTCAATGCCGGGGTCGGCTTCGGTGGCGGGTGCCTTCCCAAGGACATCCGGGCGTTCCTCCACCGGGCTGGCGAGCTCGGGGTCGACGACGCCATGTCGTTCCTGAAACAGGTCGACGACATCAACCAGCGCCGTCGGGCACAGCTGGTGCAGACTGCGACCGAGCTGCTCGACGGCACCCTGGCGGGCAAGCGGGTGTGCGTCTGGGGGGCGGCCTTCAAGCCAGGCAGCGACGACGTCCGCGACTCCCCTGCGCTGTGGATCGCCGGACAGCTCCAGCTCGGCGGGGCCAAGGTGGTGGTCTATGACCCCCAGGCGGCCCACACGGCACGGCAGGTCTATCCGACCCTGGAATATGCCGGGTCCTCGATCGAGGCGGCGCGGGGCGCCGACCTGATCCTGCACCTCACGGAATGGCAGGAGTTTCGCGAGCTCGACCCGGCCGAGGTCGGCGCCGCGGTCACCCGGCGGATCCTCCTCGACGGCCGCAACGTCTTGGACGCGCCGGCATGGCGGACGGCCGGCTGGACCATCCGCGGCATCGGTCGTCGGCCGGCCTGAGCGGCCCGGCCGCCCAGGGCCGTCAGCGCGGGGGCCGGGACGGCGGGACCTCACGGCGGTGTGCCGCGATCACCTGGGCGTACCAGTCGAAGGAGCGCTTGGGGGTGCGCTGCTGGGTCTCGAAGTCGACGTGCACCAGCCCGAACCGCTGGGTGTAGCCCTCGGCCCATTCGAAGTTGTCGAGCAGGCTCCAGACGTAGTAGCCGCGGATGTCCACACCGATCCGGATCGCGTCGGCCACGGCACGCAGGTGGGCATCGAGGTAGTCGATGCGGGGCTGGTCGTCGATGACGCCGTTGGCGTCCGGGCCCATGTTGTAGGAGCAGCCCGACTCGGTGATGTGGATCGGCGGCAGTGCGGCGCGATAGCGGGCGCGCAGCGTGATGAGCCACTCCCGCAGCCCGTCGGGCACCACCGGCCAGCCGAAGTCGGTCGTGGGGTAGCCGACGATGTCGCGGAACTCGAACGGCATCTCTGCGTCGCTGTCGGCGGCCCCGACCTTCATCGGGTTGTAGTAGTTGATGCCATAGAAGTCGAGCGGCTGCCGGATGGTGGCCAGGTCGCCGGGACTGGCGATCTCCTCCATCATCGGCGCGAGGTCGACCGGATAACGGCCCAACAGCATCGGCTCGGCGAACAGCCCGTTCCACAGCTGGTCGAAGAGCTTGGTGGCGCCCACGTCGGCGTCGTCGTCACTGGCGGGCCACATCGGGGCGTGGTTGTTCGCGCAGCCGACGCTGGTCGCGCCCACCTCGCGCAACGCCACCGCCGCCCGACCGTGGGCCATGAGCAGGTGGTGGGCCACCCACAGGGAGTCGAACATCAGCACCTTGCCGGGCGCGTGCTGCCCCGTGGCATAGCCAAGGTTGGTGACGACATTGGGCTCGTTGATGGGGATCCAGTGCTCGACCCGGTCGGCCAGCCGACCGTCCACGAGCGCGGCATAGTCGGCGAAGGGCTCGACCGTGACCGGGGTGATCCAGCGGCCGTCGTTCTCGAGGGACTGCGGCAGGTCCCAGTGATAGAGCGTGGCCATCGGCTGG
>JAGQUE010000542.1:0-4232 GCA_020438665.1 Nocardioidaceae bacterium
GAGGAGCCGGCTGCCGAGGCCCCCGGTGAGGAGCCTGTTGCTGAGGCTTCGGCCGAGGAGCCCGCCGCCGACGAGGCCCCCGCCACCGAGGCCTGAGCGGGCCCCGCTCCGCGCCCATCCACACCCACGACTCGAAAGAGAAGCACCATGGCGAACTTCACCGCCGCCGACGTCAAGAAGCTCCGCGACATGACCGGCTCCGGAATGATGGACTGCAAGAAGGCTCTCGAGGAGGCCGACGGCGACTTCGACGCCGCGGCCGACATCCTGCGGACCAAGGGCCAGGCCAAGATGGCCAAGCGGGCCGGCGAGCGTGAGGCCAAGGCGGGCCTCGTGGCGACCTCCGGCAAGGCGCTGGTCGAGCTCAACTGCGAGACCGACTTCGTCGCCAAGAGTGACGACTTCATCGCGGTCGCCCAGCAGATCGCCGACGCCGCCGACGCGGCCAAGGCGGCCGACGCTGCCGCCGTGTCCGCGCTCTCGTTGGGAGACAAGACGGTCGCCGAGGTCGTCGAGGGCCTGGCCATCACCATCGGCGAGAAGATCGAGCTGGGCCGGGTGGCCTACTTCGACGGCCCCATCGTCACCTACATGCACAAGCGTGCCGCGGACCTGCCGCCCGCGGTCGGCGTCCTCGTCGAATACTCCGGTGACGCCGAGGCGGCCCGCGGCGCCGCGATGCAGATCGCCGCGATGAAGGCCGAATACCTCACCCGTGAGGATGTGCCCGCCGAGGTCGTCGAGCACGAGCGCGCCATCGCCGAGGCGACCACCCGCGAGGAGGGCAAGCCCGAGCAGGCGATCCCCAAGATCGTCGAGGGCCGGCTGGGCGGCTTCTACAAGACCGTCGTCCTGCTCGAGCAGGAGTCGATCACCGAGAGCAAGAAGTCGGTCAAGGATGTGCTCGACGCGGCCGGCACCTCGGTGTCCCGTTTCGCGCGGTTCGAGGTCGGCGCCTGACCCAGTAGGGTGGCCCGGGGGCTCGGCCCCCCACCCCCTGACCAACGAGGAGGCCGGTTCGGTGACGACACGATCGTTCGTCGAACCGGCCTTCTTCCCGTCTGCCCACCGACCGCAGTGACGAAGGGAATCCCCGGGTGACGAAGTTCAAGCGTGTCCTGCTCAAGCTCTCCGGAGAGGAGTTCGGCGGCGGGAAGCTCGGTGTCGACCCGGACGTCGTCGCCCGGATCGCGGGCGAGATCGCCGAGGTCAATGCCGCGGGGGTCGAGATCGCGGTCGTCATCGGCGGCGGCAACTTCTTCCGAGGTGCCGAGCTGCGCCAGCGCGGCATGGACGGCGTACGCGCGGACTACATGGGCATGCTCGGCATCGTCATGAACTGCCTGGCCCTTCAGGAGTTCCTCGAGCAGCGCGGCACGGCCACCCGCGTCCAGACAGCCATCACGATGGGCCAGATCGCCGAGCCCTACATCCCCCTCCGAGCGATCCGCCACCTGGAGAAGGGTCGGGTCGTCATCTTCGGTGCAGGGATGGGGCTGCCGTTCTTCACCACCGACACCGTGGCCGTCCAGCGGGCTTTGGAGACCCACTGCGACGCCGTGCTGTTCACCAAGAACGGCGTCGACGGGGTCTACTCCGCCGATCCCAAGCTCGACCCGACCGCCACCCGGTTCGACACCCTCAGCTATGACGAGGCGATCAGCCGCGGTCTCAAGGTCGTCGACCAGACGGCGTTCACGCTCGCCCAGGAGAACAACCTGCCCATGGTGGTCTTCGGGCTCCAGGAGCAGGGCAACGTGCTGAGGGTCGTCCAGGGTGAGAGGATTGGCACGCTCGTCAGCGCCGAGGCCCGACCCAGCTGACGACGACGCACGCGCCGATGGACAACAAGGAGCAACCGTGATCGACGAGATCCTCAACGAGGCCGACAGCAAGATGGACAAGTCGGTCGAGGCGACCCGTGAGGAGTTCGCGGCGATCCGCGCCGGCCGGGTCAGCCCGACGATGTTCAACAAGATCGTCGTCGAGTACTACGGCACGCCCACTCCACTCCAGCAGCTCGCGTCGTTCACCTCGCCCGAGCCGCGCATCATCTTGATCTCGCCCTTCGACATGGGGGCCATGCACAACATCGAGAAGGCCATTCGCGACTCCGACCTCGGTGTCAACCCGGCCAACGACGGCAAGCTGCTCCGCTGCGTGTTCCCCGAGCTCAGCGAGGAGCGCCGCAAGGAGTACATCAAGGTCGCCCGTCACAAGGCCGAGGAGGGTCGCGTCTCGGTGCGCAACATCCGGCGGCACGCCAAGCACGACCTGGAGTTCCTCGACAAGGAGGGCGAGGCCGGCCAGGACGAGGTGGCCGCGGCCGAGAAGCGCCTCGAGGCGATGACCAAGGGCCACACCGACAAGATCGACGAGATGCTCAAGCACAAGGAAGCCGAGCTGCTCGAAGTCTGAGTGGCCACGCCCATGTCGACCACGCCCGCCCCGGCCCAGAAGGACCATGGCCGCGCCGGTCGCGACCTCCCCGCTGCGATCGGCTCCGCCGTCGTCCTCCTCGGAGCGATCGCAGCGTCCCTGTTGCTCTGGAAGACCGCCTTCATGTTCATCGTGGCGGCGGCGGTGGTCGTGGCCGTCTGGGAGCTGCACAAGGGGCTGCTCAACCAGGACATCGACATCCCTGAGCAGCCGCTCATGGCCGGCGGCGCCATCATGGTCTTCGTCGCCTACTTCTTCGGCGCCCCGGCGCTCGTGACGGCCACGGGCGTGACGGCCCTCGTGATCATGCTGTGGCTCCTGCGCCGCGGCGTCGATGGCTATGTCAAGAACGCCACCGCTTCGGTGTTCACCCTGATCTACGTGCCGTTCCTCGGTTCGTTCGTGGCGCTGCTGCTCGCCGAGGGCGGCAATACCCCCGGGATCGGCATCGACCTCGACGACGGCATCAAGGGCATCGTCACCTTCATCCTGGTGACCGTGTCCTCCGACATCGGCGGCTATGCCGCGGGGGTGCTCTTCGGCCGTCACCCGATGGCGCCGGTGATCTCCCCGAAGAAGTCGTGGGAAGGCTTCGTCGGCTCCGCCGCGGCCTGTGTCGCCGTGGGCTGGGCGCTGGTCGTCTATCTCCTCGATGGCCCCTGGTGGGTCGGCGTCGTCCTCGGGCTCATCGCCGTCGTGATGGCCACGCTCGGTGACCTGTGCGAGTCGGTCATCAAACGAGACCTCGGCATCAAGGACATGAGCCAGATCGTGCCCGGCCACGGCGGGCTGATGGACCGACTCGACTCCCTCCTGGCCACCGCGGCCCCGATCTGGTTGTTGTTGCACACTCTGGTCTTCTGACCAGGCGGGCTCCCGTGGGAGCGCGGTGCGATGCCGGGCCGAGCGCCGGATCGGCCTACGATGAGTCCATGGACACGGCGATGGACGACGAAGCCGCGGATCAGGAGTGGCTGACCACCGCGGACGGCGCTGTCCTCGAGGAGGCGCCGGCCGACCAGCCCGACGATGACGGCGAGCCTGAGCCGGCGCGCCAGCTCGACTGGTGGCACCGCGACCACCCGACGTTCTTCGCGTTGACGGGCTTCTTCAGCGGGTTGGTGCTGGCCGCCGTCCTGCCGGCGATCTTCGTCGGCATCCTGCGGGCCGTGTGGGACGACCGCGTCGCCGAGGAGGCGTTCCCGTTCGTGCTGATCTTCCTCGCGCTCCCGATCAGCCTCATCGTCTTCCCCCGGACCCGGCGCTTCGGGGGCTACCTGCTGTTCGGGATGCTGGTGACCCTGTTCGTGGTCTTCGGGGTCGGGACGTTCGTGTTCTGGCTGATGCTCAACTCGTCGACATGATCGAGGCCGACGCATGAGCGAGGCGCCGCGCACGCTGCCGCTGGTGTTCGACGAGCCGCCGGGTCGCGGTAAGCCACCTCGACACCTGGCCGACCTGACCCTGGAGGAGCGGGCCGATGCCGTGGCCGCGCTGGGTCTGCCGGCGTTCCGGGCCAAACAGCTCTCCCAGCACTACTTCGCCCGGCTCGTCGACGACCCCGCTGAGATGACGGACCTTCCGGCGGCTCAGCGCGACGAGATCGTCGCGGCCCTGATGCCGAGCCTGCTGGCCCCGGTCCGCACCATGGAGGCCGATCGAGGGACCACCCAGAAGACGCTGTGGCGGCTGGTCGACGGCTCCCGGGTGGAGTCGGTCCTGATGCGCTATCCGGACCGGGTCACGATGTGCGTGTCATCGCAGGCCGGCTGCGGGATGGCCTGCCCGTTCTG
>JAGQUE010000542.1:4458-4820 GCA_020438665.1 Nocardioidaceae bacterium
GTCTCGACGGTCGGCCTCGTGCCGCGCATCCGGCAGCTCGCCGAGGAGGGACTCCCCGTGACGCTGGCGCTGTCGCTCCACGCTCCGGACGACGAGCTGCGCAACGAGCTGGTGCCGATCAACACCCGCTGGACCGTGGCGGAGGCGGTCGCGGCTGCGGCGGCGTACTTCGCGGCGACCAAGCGCAGGGTGTCCATCGAGTACGCCTTGATCCGGGAGGTCAACGACCAGGCGTGGCGGGCCGACCTGCTCGCCGATGTGCTGCTCGACCACGGCCCGCGCGGCTGGGTGCACGTCAACCCCATCCCGCTCAACCCCACGCCGGGATCGCGGTGGACGGCCTCGGATCCGCGCGACGAGCG
>JAGQUE010000542.1:4937-5236 GCA_020438665.1 Nocardioidaceae bacterium
CGTCAGCCGCCGGACATGAGCGCGGCGGCCTCCTCGACGGTGTCGACGAGGTGGACGGCCGGCTCCATGGGGTGGCCATGCGCGATCTGGCGCAGCAGCGGCCAGGCCGGCATGTCCTCGGTCCAGTAGCGCCGACCGACGAGCACCATGGGGGCCACCGACGACTCGTCGGCATAGAAGTTCTCACAGGCGTCCTGGAAGATCTCCTGCGCGGTCCCGGCCGACCCCGGGAGGAAGGCGATGCCGGCGTCGCAGACCTCGAGCAGGATCGCCTCCCGCATGGCGTTGCGGAAGTACTT
>JAGQUE010000543.1 GCA_020438665.1 Nocardioidaceae bacterium
TCGACAGCGGCACCGGCAGCGGCGCCGAACTCGGACGCGTCGACCGGCCGGGGGTCGTCCAGGCCCTGCGAGATGGTCTTGTTCAGCGCCTCGGCCGCGTCGCCGGCGGCGACCAGAGCACTGAGCTCACCTTCGAGCTGGCTGCGCTGCGTGTTGGCCACGGCGGTGTCGGCGTCTCCGCTCAGTGCCGCTGCACGTGACGACAGACCGCCTGCCAGGAGGGCGTGCTCGGCAACCCGGGCGTTGTGGTTGTCGGCCTGCGTCGGCACCTCGGCCTGTGCCGCCGTGACCAGGGCGTTGGGCAGCTGCACCACCAGGGCATCCATGACATAGAACGAGTCCAGGTCGGGGTCCAGGATCAGGTTGGAGGTGTTGCCGGCCTCGGTGATGAGGTCGTTGAGAGCGGTGGCGAGCTCGGCGTCACCGGCCGGGGTGCCCGCCTGGGCCGCGGCGTCGGTGACGGCGGCGAGCTGCTCGTCGAGCGTGAGATCGGGGTGGGCCGTCACGGCCGCACCGAGATCGGTCAGGTCGACCTCCTTCCCGGCGACGACGTCGGCGAGGGCGGTCAGGGCGGGGCCGACGACGGCGGCGCCGTCCCGTTCCTTGGCGCCGAAGGAGATCTGGCCCTGGCTGCTGGAGAGGAACGCCTGGCCCAGCACCACCGTGGGGATCAGCATGACCACGGTCAGGGCGATCAGCCGCGCCTTCAGGCGCAACCGGCGCACCACCGTGACCACCGGCGCGAGCATCGTTGACCCAACGGACTTGCGGGGCGCGTTCCCCTCGACGGCAACCTGGCTCACCGCGTGCCTTCCCTTCGTCCCGGTGGGGCAGGCGCGCCCCAGCCGTCGTGATGCTTCACGGGCCCCATCGGCAGCCGGAGAACGCAACTGAGGATTTCCACCCAAGCATGCGGTTTGGGGGCGAACGATCCGTCGGGGTCTGGTCGGGGCCGCGGCGGCGGGCTAGCGTCCCCGGGATGAGACGGCTGCCCCACGAGAACGTCGCGACGGTCCTGGTGGATCCTGGCGCGCTCGTGGACCTGGAGCTGGACCTCATGCGTCAGGACCTGCGGCTGTGGCCGGTCAGCACCGCGCCCATCTGCGCCGACGGGCCGCGCGCGGCGTTCCAGATCAGGCGGACCCTGCTGATGCGTCACCGGGGCGAGTGGGACCTGGCCGAGGACTGGGTGCCGGTCTGGATCGGGTTCGGTCCGCGATGGCAGCGCGGTGCCGACCCGCTGCCGTGGGCCGCCCACCGGGCGCTCTGGGACACCCTCGAGGCGTGGGGCCCCCACGTCCGCTTCCACAAGCGGCTCGGCGGCGTACGCCGGTTCCCGCTCCCCAGCGAGACCGCCTGAGGCGGTCCGTCAGCGGGCCAGCGCGCCGTCCACGACCGTGCCGTAGCCGTCCTCGATCGCGTCGGCCAGGTGGCCCAGCGACGTGATCGCAGCGCGCTTACCGGTGGCCTCGACGAAGCGCAAGGCGGCGTCGACCTTGGGTCCCATCGACCCACTGGGGAAGTGCCCGGCCTCGGCGAGGACGCGCAGCTGCGCGGGGCTGACCCGTCCGATGGCCACGGCCTCCGGGGTCCCGAAACCGGCCACGACGTGGTCGACGTCGGTCGCGATCACGAGGATGTCCACCGCCAGTCGCGCCGCGAGGAGGGCAGCGGTCAGGTCCTTGTCGATGACGGCCT
>JAGQUE010000544.1 GCA_020438665.1 Nocardioidaceae bacterium
CCACTGGCCGCGCTCGGTCTCGGTGGGCTTTTCCATCGCCACCACGCGCGCGCCGCGCGGGTTGAGGTGTTCCATGGAGCGCTTGCTGGTGCCGCCCTTGCCGGCCGCGTCGCGGCCCTCGAAGACGATCACGTGGCGCTCGCCGTGATCCTGCACGTAGTACTGGAACTTGAGCAGCTCGATCTGGAGGAGGTACTTCTCCACCTCATAGTCGTTGCGAGACATCAGCTCGTCGTAGGGATAGCCCTCGCGCCAGGTCTCGACGGCCTTGCCCTCGGGGGTGATGAGCATCGGGTCCTCACCGTGCTCGTCGCGGACGGTATAGCCGGCGTCGCGGAGCGCGTCGATGTGCTCACGAAGTGACATCTGCATGCCTGAGGCTTAGCACACCCGACGTAGGCTCTGCGCCTGTGACGCCTGCGACCCGCCAGCGCGCCCACTCGCTCACGGTGCTGGTGTTGGCCGTCGCGCTGGTCGCCATCAACCTCCGCCCCGGAGCGACCTCCGTCGGCCCCGTGCTCGAGGAGCTGCGCACCGGCCTGTCGATGGGTGCTGGTGCCGCCGGTGTCCTGACGGCGCTGCCGCCGCTCTGCTTCGGACTGGGGGGTGCTGTCGCCGTGGCCCTGGCCCGCCGCATCGGGCTGACCGGCGGCATCGCCCTGGGGCTCGTCGCCGCCACGGTGGCGATCGTGCTGCGGGTCGTCATCGGCTCCGAGGTGCTGTTCCTCGTGCTGACGGTGGTGGCGCTGCTGGCCATGGCGCTCGGCAACGTCCTGGTCCCCGCCTGGATCAAGCACGACGGCGCGGGTCTCGAGGTGACGCTGATGACGATCTTCGGCACCGGCCTCGTCGCCGGCGGATCGCTGGGTGCGCTCGTGACGGCCCCGGTCGCCGACGCCGAAGGGTCCGGCGGCTGGCGCGTCGCTCTCGGCGCGTGGGGAGTGCTACTGGCGCTGGCCCTGCCGATCTGGATCTGGCTGGCCGTCCGCGAGCGCGGCGCGCTGGCCGACCGGTCGGCCCCGATGCGCCCTCCGAGCGGACGGATCGCGTCCTCCCCCACCGCGGTCGCGATGACCGCCCTGTTCGGGATGCAGTCCATGCACGCCTACATCCAGTTCGGCTGGCTGCCGCAGATCTATCGCGACAGCGGGCTGTCGGCCACCCATGCCGGGGCACTCCAGGCGCTGGTCGCCGGGGTGGGCATCGTCGGCTCGCTGGTCATGCCCACGGTCGCCGCCCGGTCGCGGTCGCTCACGCCCTACATCCTGGCGTTCGGCGTGCTGCTCGTCGGTGGCTACCTCGGGCTCTTGCTCGCCCCGACGACGCTGCCCTGGCTGTGGGCGGTGCTGCTCGGAGTCTCCGGCTTCGCGTTCCCGCTGACCATCGCGCTCATCACCGCCCGCACCCGGGACCCCGGCATCACTGCACAGCTGTCTGGCTTCGTGCAGCCGGTCGGCTATCTCATCGCCGCCATGGGGCCGTTCGCCGTCGGCCTGATCCACCAGGCCACCGGGGGCTGGGAGGTCGTCCTCGTGATCTTGATGCTGACGGCCGCGCCGTTCGTGTGGGCCGGGCTCCGCGTCGCCCGGCCGGTGTACGTCGACGACGAGCTCGCCTGACCGCCGCGGCCGGATTGCGCAGCGCCTCCGTGGGTACTGCGGACGCATGGACGTGACCGAGCTGATCCTTCACCAGCACGCCGAGCAACGGCGGATGTTCGCGATGCTCGACGAGATCCCGCGCGAGGACACCGAGACCCTGGGGGCGGTCTGGAAGCGGCTGGAGATCCTGCTCGAGACGCACGCCGAGGCCGAGGAGCTCTTCGTCTATCCGCTCCTCCTGCGCGTCGGCACCGGGCAGGCCGACGCCGACGACGTGGAGGACGAGGTCGAGGACGCGGTCAAGGACCACAACGAGATCCGCGACGGCATCCGTCGCGCAGCCCAGGAGGACGTCGGCAGCAACGCCTGGTGGGAGGCCGTCGTCGACTGCCGCGTCGCCAACAGCGACCACATGGCCGAGGAGGAGCGCCAGGACCTGGCCGACTTCCGGCGCCACACCGATCTCCAGGCCCGCCACGACATCGCGGTGCGCTTCCTGCGCCACGAGTCGCTGCGGGCGGCGTACGGCGTCACGCCGGGCGACAAGGATCCGGACGAGTTCATCGACCAGCACACCTGAGGCACCGCTCAGCGGCGGGCGCGCCAGCGGTGCTGGCGTCGCTGGACGTGGGTCGCGTGGCGGCACAGCCAGATCGACACGGCGGCGAGCGGGAGCTCGACCAGCGCGGCCATGGCCAGCGCCGTGACGAGCGCGCCCCGTCCTGAGGATGTCATCACGTCGAACCAGGCGTCGGTGATGAGCAAGGCGGCCGACCATGCACCGGCCACGGGAAGCCAGTCCGAGCGGCGCAGTGCCGTCCAGGCGAGCGCCACCAGGGCCGCGGCCAGCATCGCGTCGAACCCGACCCAGGCCCAGTTGTAGTGGACCGTCCGCGCCCGGCGGGGCAGGTCATAGGCGAGATAGATGGTCCACGGCACCAGCAGCACCGAGCAGACCGCGAAGATCACGCCGACCCGGGCGACCGCCCGTTCCTCGGTCGGCGTCATCTGCGCCACCGCCGAGTCGGCGGTCGGCACGGCACCGTCGATCGACCCGACGACCTTGTCCACGCCGCTGTCGCTCACGCGGCCAGCCTAGGCACACCGGCCTCACCCGCCTACGTCGTGACTGCCCCACCCGGCACGCCCGGCGCCCTAGGCTCGTGGCGTGCCACCACGGAGACGGGCCAAGGTCTATGCGCGGCGTCGCCAGCGGCGGATGGCGCGGGTCGAGCACGACCTGACGGCGTCGCAGTGGGCGGCCCTCCAAGAGCTGTGGGGTGGCTGCGCCTATTGCGGCGCAGCGGCGAGCGACCTCCAGAAGGACTGCATGCTGCCGATCTCGCGAGGCGGCCGCTACACCGTCGACAACGTCGTCCCCGCCTGCCGCTCGTGCAACGCCAGCAAGTGCAACACCGAGCTGACGACCTGGATGCGCCGCAAGAGGCTCGACGAGCGGGCCTTCCTGGTCCGCCAGCCGAAGCTCGCCCTGCGCGCGGCCTGACGAAGTGGGCTGACGCCGGGGCGTGACGGGTCGCACGTCGCCGGACCCTTGCTGCGGCGGCCCCGGGTGGTGCCAGAGTGGACCTAGCCGCCGGGGCCGCGCGACCAGCGACCACCGCGTCAGCTCGAGGAGCCAGCCCATGAAGTTCCAGGCCCGCAACGACTATGCAGCCTCGCCCGCCGAGGTCCACGCCATGCTCGCCGACCCCGCCTTCCGCGAGCAGGTCTGTGCCGACCAGGACGTGGTGGAGGTCGAGGTCGCCATCACGCCGACCGAGGACGGGGGCATGAGCGTGGTCGTCGACCAGGTGCAGCCCACCCCGGGCGTGCCGTCGTTCGCCACCCCCATCATCGGCGCGACCACGCGGGCGATCCAGCTCGAGGAGTGGGCCGACGACCGGTCGGCCAGCCTGGAGATCCAGGCGCCCGGCAAGCCGGTCACGATGCACGGCAGCATCACACTCGAGGCGGCGGGCTCGGGCACCGTCGAGGTGATCGACCTCGAGATCAAGGTCAAGGTCCCGCTGATCGGTGGTCGCCTCGAGAAGCTGATGGCCTCCCTGGTCGAGCGCAGCATCCGGTCCGAGAACGAGACCGGCCGCACCTGGCTCGGCGAGTGAGCCGTGCGGAGTCTCACATCAGACTCCTTGCGTAGCCCGGCCTGAGCGGCATCGACGTCGGACGCGACCGCGACGACACTTGCTGGGGCGCCGCGTCGGCGTGGCATGGGAAGCGAGGTAGTCGTGTCACTCCTTGTCGATAGCCGCCCACGCGGCTGGGTCGTCGCGGTGGCCACCGTGGTCGCGCTCGGACTCGGGGCAGCCCCCGAAGCAGAAGCCGCTTCGTCGGTTGTCGGGTCGCGGTCGACGCACGCCGGGATCGCGGAGGTCGCCCGGGTCGCCGGCGCGCCCGTCGTCGTACGCCCGGGCGCGCTGCATCGCGGCTCCCCACCGCGCGTGGCGTGGCTCGCCGACAACGTCGTCCACACCGGAGACGGGCGATCCGCCACACTCCCCTGGTCCCGCGCCGGAGCCCGGCGCCACCACGTCACGCTCCTGGGGCACACCACCGACGGCTGGCTGGTCAAGAGCTTCGACGGTGGAGACACGTGGACGCTCTGGACGGTGAAGGCGGGCAAGCGCCACGAGATCACCAGCGCCAGCGTGAGCGAGGGCGAGACCGTCGGCTTCGTCCTCTCCGGCGATCACCAGCGATTCCTGTCGCTCAGGTATGACGGCCTGGACACCACGTCCATGTCGGTGAGGGGGCTCGACAACACTCAGCTCGACAGTCGTGACTTCGTCGACAACGGCGACGTGCTGGCGTTCTCGGGCCACGAGCTCGTGGTCGGCACCGCGGACGCCCAGCGCTGGGACGTCGATGCGCAGAGCCTGAGTCCTCTCGGCGTCGACGCGGTGGGCGCCGACCTCCGTCACGGCCTGCTGTTCGTCACCGACCCCGCCACCGCTGACTCCGGCCCGACGTCGCTCGACGCTCCCGGCACACCCGCCTGGACAGCCGCGATGGCGCAGCCCGTGGTCTCGCCTCGGGGCGGCCGCGCGCTGAGTCGCGAGCGGCCGCGCGGGAGCCTGCTCACCGTGCGCAGCGTCGCGACGGGAGCGGTGCGCGCGGCGTTCGCCGTACGGTTCCTCGCGTCCGAGGCGCCGGTCTGGGAGAACGACCGGTCGTTCGTCTTCATCGCGGCCGTCGGAGGGCTCGGCGACCGCGAGACCCTCGTCCGCTGTCGGGTCGACGGGACCTGTCGCCGGGTCAGCCCGATCCGGCCGCGAGACACTATCTCGCTGCCGGCCCGGTGACGGCGGCTGGCCGGCCCGTGTAGGCAACCCCGAGTCTGACGAGGGCCCACAGGACGCCGGTGCCTGCGGTCGCGATGAGCGCCATGCCGAGGTCGGGCGAGAATGTCAGGATCGTGCCGATCGGCGTTCCGAACGAGCGCGGCACCAACCGCATGATGACCCATGCGGCGACCAGGGTGGTGACCAGCGGGAACCACAGGCTGAACAGGCCGAAGGCCCCCGACTTGGCGCGAATCGCGGCACGGTGCCACCAGGCCCAGATCATGCTCAGCACATAGCCGAACGGGAGCAGCACCAGGGACAGGAACAAGGCCTTCTGGGGAAGGCGTGAACCCGTCCCTGCGTCGTCGAGGCCCAGCGCCTTCGCCGTGATGCCGTTGCGCAGCGATGCGGTCTCGCCGAACCCCAGCCCGCTGCCTGCGTTGACGAGCACGACGACCCCCTTCCTCTCGGAGGGCATCATCGTGGCGATCGTTTCAAAGCCGGGGCTCGTCCCCGTGTGCCAGACGGTCGCATCGGCGGGGTCCACGAACCAGCCCAAGCCGTAGTACGGCGATGCAGAGCTGGCCGGCCGCATCATCTCGACCTTCCCGGCGGCGCTGAGCACGTCGTCGCGGCCGTTCATCATCATCTCCAGGTAGCGCGCGAGGTCGTTGGCGCTCGCGACGATCCCCCCTTGCGGAGCCGTGCCGCGATCGGTCCGGTTGTCGGAGAGCGGCCGCTTGGTGCCGAACCACGGTCGATGTCCCGTCGCCATGGACTCGTGGATCGCGCCATCGGCAACGAAGCTGTTCTCCATGCCGACCGGGTCGAGGATGTTCTCGCCAACGTAGCTCTGGAACTGCTGCCCGCTGACGACCTCGATGACGCGACCGAGGATCTCGTAGTTCGCGTTGGAGTACTCCCACGTCTGACCTGCCGCGTGGTCCGGTGTCACATCGGCGAGCCGCTCGACGCGCCGGGCGAGCTCGTCCGGCCCACCGGTGACGTCGGCACGCGAGCTGTTTCCCTGCAGCGTGGAGAACCCGCTCGTGTGGCTGAGGAGCTGCCGGATCGTGATGGCGCCGGACGGGCGACCCGAGAAGATGTCGAGATAGTCCGAGACCGGCCCGTCCAGGTCGACCTTCCCCGCCTCGACCAACTGCATGACCGACAGTGCCGTGAAGCTCTTGGAGATCGAGCCCGTCAGGAAGGGAGTGTCCGGCGTGACCTTGTCGTCACCCCCTCGCCGCAGGACGCCCCGCGCGCCCACCTCGGTGATGTCGCCGTCGGTCACCACTGCGTAGGCCAGGCCCGGCGCTCCGGACGCGGCCATCTCGCGGTCGATGACATCGTCGATGGACCCGGCCGGCGCACGCGCGGGGAAGGCCGCACCAGCTCCAAGCAGTACGAGGACCGCGATCAGCACCCGCGACGTCATCATCTCCCGGCTTGAGAACTTCCACGGGCGAGCCTGCTCCACGGCCGCCCGCTCGGGCTGACCACCGCCGGGGTCCCCGGACGGGTCCACATCACCCTCCC
>JAGQUE010000545.1 GCA_020438665.1 Nocardioidaceae bacterium
GCATGCCCAGATCCCTATCAGGGCGCCTGGCTGAGCTCCCGGGGCGCCCACGATGGAGCACGGTGAGGGAGGGCCGTGCCATCGATGGCTAGCGGGGGTCACTCCACGCAGGTGTCGGCGACGGGGGAGGCCACGCCGCGGCGGACCAGGGCGACCTGGACGCAGAGCCGGTCAGGGGCCCGGAGGTCGAGGGTCGACTCGGTGGTGCGGGCGCCCTTGCCGGTGTCGGTGCGAGTCCACTGCCAGGTGTCGCCGGGTTCAGTGCCTCCGGGATAGCTGAAGCTGAAGGTGACGGTGTCGCCCGAGCGCTTGCCGGTCACGAGCGGCTCCTCCGTCGGTGCGCCGGGGAGCAAGGTGGGCGTGCCGGCCGAGCTGGTCGGGGTCGGGTCGGGCGAGGGTGAGTTGTCGTTGTTGTCGTTGACCATCACGAAGATCAAGGTGATCAAGGTGACCAGCATGGCGCCGATGCTCAGCGCCAGCATGGTGGGGCCGGGGCCTCCGGCGCGGTCCTGGGTCTCGTCGGCCTCGGAGTGCGGCTCGTGGGCGACCGGGCGGGGCATCGACGCGACGATGGTCGGCGGCTTGAGGCGGGTCTCGTCGGGGTCGGCCGCCATCGGGTCGCGCGAGGCGGCGCCCGACGCGTCGCCCTCGACGGCGACGGGGGTCCGTGGAAAGCCAGCGGCGGCCTCGATGCGCTGGAGACTGCGCGCGAGCTCGAGGGCACTCTCGGGCCGATAGGCCGGCTGCTTGGCCAGGCACTGCTGGAGCAGCCGGTCGAGTCCCGGCGGGGCGTCGGGTCGCATCGTGGCGGGCGGCGCCGCGTGGAGGATGCGGGCGCTCAGGGCGCGGGTGCCGTTGTCGCCGTTGGGGATCGAGAACGGCGACCGGCCGACCAGCAGATGCCAGATGGTGGCCCCGAGCGAATAGACGTCGGAGGCGACCGAGCCGTTGGAGCGGCCGTCGAGCAGCTCAGGTGGCGACCACGGATAGGAGATCCGGACGTCCTTGTCACCGTCGACGTCGTGGACCCGGCCGGCGATGCCGAAGTCGGTGATGGCCGGCTCGGAGTAGGTCGTCACCAGTACGTTGCTCGGCTTGATGTCGCGGTGCAGGATCCCGGACTGGTGGGCGGTCTCGATCGCGCTGGCCAGCTTGATGCCGGTGCTGATCGCCTCGGCGACGGGCATCGGGTTGCCTCGGACCCGGACCCCCAGGTCGGGTGGTGGGCAGTAGCGCATCACCAGGTAGGGGCGGCCGTCCTCGGTCGTGCCGGCGTTGAGCACCGAGACGATATAGGGATGGTCGGCCAGCCGGGCCATGGCGTCGGCCTCGCTGGCGAACAGGTTCTTCTCGCGGTCGGTCAGCGGGATGTCTGGCCGCACGACCTTGATGGCGACGCGCTGGCGTGGCCACTCCTGCTCATAGAGGAAGACGTCGGCGAAGCCGCCACTCCCGAGGTGTTCGACAACGCGGTACCCCGGAATCCGGGGAGCGGTCACGGCGAATCCTCAGCAGAGATCTCATAGACGATGTCGTAGGAGTCGGCGAGGTCGAGCGAGTGGCCCGGCTCGAGCACATAGCGCTCGTTGGCGCGGATGCGCTGCGGCAGCCGGCCCGGGATGCGCAGCGTGGTGCCGCCCCGAGAGCCGAGGTCGCGGGCCAGCACCAGCCAGCCGTCGAGCTCGATCTGCAGGTGCATGCGGGAGACATAGGTGGAGTCCTGCGGCAGGTGTACGAGGTGGGGCCAGTCGTTGCTTCCAGGGACGGGCACGGGCTTGCGCCCGAACACCACGCCGCGGTCGAGCGGCACCAGCTCACCGGTCGGAAGACGGAGCCCGCCCAGCTGGGGGCGGGGGATGCGCCGCGGCTCCTGCGGGGGCACCGGCGCCTGACAGATGCGACAGGCCGGGGTGTACGCCGGCGTGACGTGGCCGTTGGGACAGTGGACCGCCAGGACGGTCTCGCTAGGCGACTGCCGCAGGTGGTCGCTCGTCCCGGACTGGAAGACCGTCGCCGCGGCTGCGGCCATCTCGGCCTCGATCTCCTCGGGCGACTCGGGCGGGTTGGTGACGCTCTCGGGGAGCGGCAACCGCGGCATCGTGGTGGCGGCCTCCTCGTCGACGTCATAGGTGGCCGGGCGGAAGAACGTGCGGTGGGTGGGGGCCGGCGTGGAGCTGTGGAGGATCTCGTCGGGGATGTGGTCGATGAGACCCGTGGGCACGACGGCGGGAGCATAGACGGTGACCGACGCGGCCGGCACCACACCGGCGAGCAGCGGGCGCGGCCCGCCGACGCTGGAGACGCCGACCGACAGGACCTGGGCCTGACCGCGGGGCTCGACGCGGCCCTGTCCCCAGGTGGTGGCGGGCTCGGCGTCGTCGAGGTCGACGAAGACGAGGCTCACGTCGTGGAGCGGATAGGCGATGTCGAGCGCGGCGAGCACGCGGTCACGGACCGGCCCGGAGTCTCCGAGCATGGCCCACCAGTCGTTGATGCGGTCGCCTGCTGGCTCGTCGTCCAGCAACAACCATCGGCGGCCCCTCGCCAGGAGAACGCCTGGTCCGCCGACGTAGCTGGTCTCCACAGGCCACCTGCCTTTTCTTGTGGGGCGCCCTCCTGGCGGGGGGCACCATGAGCAACGCGCGGGCCGTCTCCGGTCCAGACCAGTGGCGACCGTGGCCCATTGTTCCGCACCCGACACCGACATTGCCGTGATTTGCGGGACTTCCCACGCGTCTGAATTGTCTGCATTAGTCTCGGGAGCGGGTAAAGCCGGGGTAAACGACGTCCGTTGGGGGGTCATGAAGCGCGCGACGGGTTCCAGCCGTCGACGGCGGACCGCCGTCGCGCTGAACCTTGCCCTCGTGTTGGCTGCCGGCAGTGTCGTCGGCTACGCCGTCTCGGCGCGTGGCTATGACGCCCACAAGCCCGACCTCAACGATGGCGGCGTCTGGGTCACCGACAGCCGGCTGAGCAGCTTCGGCCGGATCAACAAGCCCATCGGCCAGCTCGACGCCATCGTCTATAGCGACGACCGCTCCGATGTCGACGTCCTCCAGCAGGACTCCGCGGTGGTCGGCGTCAACTTCACGACGCGACGGCTGACCGTGCTCGACCCGACGACCGGGACTCCTGCGGAGGGCCGGGAGGCATCGCTGCCCCGGGCCTCCGAGGTCCAGCTCGCCGGCGGCACGCTCGCCTCGCTCGACCCGGTCAAGGGGACGGTCTGGGCGACGAGGGTGGCGCCCGAGGGCGCGCTGCCCGACCTGTCGAAGATCGACGCCGACCTGGGCCCGCTCACCGAGGCCGGAGCCGACGCGGGACTCGCCGTGACCCAGCGCGGGACCGTGCTCGTCGCCTCCTCCGACACCGACACCCTGACGAGGATCGCGCCCGCCGGCACCGTCCTCGGCACGCCCACCGCCGAGGACCTCACCCTCGAGGGCCTGCCCGCCGTCACGGCGGTGGGCGACGTCCCAGTGGTGCTCGACCAGGAGACCGGCCAGCTCACCATCATCGGTGGTGCCCGGGCGGTGGTCGAGGTCGGTGCGGTGCTCCAGCAGCCCGGACCAGCGGCCGACGCCGTGCTCCTCGAGACGCCCACGGCGCTGGTCAGCGTCGACCTCGGAAGCGGTGCACTGACCACGGTTGCGACCGTCCCCGCCGGGAGCCCGACAGCGCCCGTACGCCTCGGCAGCTGCGACTTCGCGGCCTGGTCCGGCGGACGCGGCTATGTGACCACCCGGTGCGACGACGCGGAGCCCGCGACCGTCACCCTCGACCACCACACGAGTGACCTCGTCTTCCGGGTCAACCGCGGCCAGATCCTGCTCAACGACCGGCTCTCCGGCGCGGTGTGGAACATCGACGAGACACCGACCCAGATCGACAACTGGGAAGCGTTCCGCAACCCCAACGCCGACAACGACAAGTCCTCCGAACAGCAGAACGAGAACCCTGGGGACCGGCGGCCTCCCAAGGCCCGCAACGACCACTTCGGCACCCGCCCAGGTCGGACCACCGTGACGCACCCGCTGGACAACGACTCCGCTCCGGCCGGCCGGATGCTGGCCGTGAGCTCGGTCGAGCAGCTGACCGGTGAGGCGGCGCCGGCCACGATCAGCCCGGACGGCCAGACCGTCCAGATCCAGCAGCCGAGCAATGCCACGGGCGTGTCGACCTATGCCTACTACATCAGCGACGGCCACCATGACGTCGGCGCCCACGCCAAGATCACCGTCGAGGTCCGCAAGCGCGGCAACGCCCCGCCGCAGCTGCGCCCCGGCTTCAAGGCCGACACCTGGCCGGTGGCGCCCAACGGCACCGTCACCCTGCCCGTGCTCACCGACTGGCGCGACCCTGCCGACGGCGACGCCCTCGACGTCGTCGACGCCAAGGTCACCTCCGCCGCGGGTGAGGGGGCGGCCGTCCAGACGACCACCGACGGCCGACTCCGCTTCACCGCCCCCAACACGCCGGGCCCGGTCAAGCTCTCCTACGGCGTCACCGACGGCCGCTCCGCCGCGGTGACCCAGAACCTGTCGTTCAAGGTCCAGGACCCCGACACCGACGACGCCGTTGCAGCATCGGCCCAGCCTGACATCGTCACCGCCCAGGTCGGGGAGTGGGTGACCATCCGGCCGCTGGCCAACGACCTTCCCGGCGCCGACCCGCTCAGCCCCGACGCACGCCTCCAGCTGGCCGCGGCGGTCACCAGCCCCAAGGGTGCCCAGACCTCGACCGACGTCGCGCAGGGGACCGTGACGTTCCGGGCACCCGAGGCCCGCTCCTACTTCCTCGCCTACGACGTGTCCTACGGCGACGCGCCGCTGGCCAGCGGCCGGATCCGGGTCGACGTCCACGAGCGCGAGCGGCGTGGCCCCGTGGCGATGCCCGACACGGCCACCATCTTCGGGGCCTCGCCGAGCATGGTCGACGTGCTGGCCAACGACAGCGACCCGCGAGGCGGTGTGCTCATGGTCCAGTCGGTCGCCGCGGACTCCGACCAGGTCGAGGTCGCGGTCGTCGACGGGCGCTGGGTGCGGATCAACGCCCGCGCCGGCGAGCTGCGTCCCCGCACCCAGCTCGTGCACTACGTGATCAGCAACGGCAGTCAGTCGGCCACCGGCGAGATCCAGGTGACACAGCGGCCGGTGCCCGACGACAACATGCCCGTCACCGAGCCGGATCGCGTGACGGTCCGCGCGGGGTCCAGCCTCACCGTGCCGGTCCTGGACAACGACTTCAGCCCGTCCGGCGACCAGTTGGCGCTCGTCAGCGACGTCGCCGGCCAGGACTCCGGCCGACTCGAGGCCATCGGTCCCGACGGTCGCCAACGCGACAGCGGGGACGCCTTCGTGTCCGGCCGGCTCGTGCGGTATGTCGCACCCGCCTCGGTCCCCGCCGCCCAGACGGTCACGGTCACCTACATCGCCCAGAACGCTGCCGGCAAGACCGCTCCGGGGACGCTCCAGATCACGGTGCTGCCGCCGTCCAAGCGCAACCAGCCGCCCGAGGCCCCGATCATCGAGGGTCGCGTCGTCGCCGGCGACATGATCACGCTGCGGCTGCCCGGGTACGGGATCGATCCCGACGGCGACGCCGTCACGGTGATGGGGCTCGGCTCGGCACCCTCGCTGGGGCGCGTCATGGCGCTCGGCGCGAACTCCATCGACTATCAGGCCTACCCCTCCAGCACCGGCACCGATGAGTTCAACTACCTCATCGAGGACGCCCAAGGGGGCCGCGCGACCGGCACCATCCGGGTGGCCGTCGTCCCACCGGGAGCGCTCCAACCCCCGGTGGCCGTGGCCGACGAGATCACCGTCGAGCCGGGCCGCGAGGCCACCGTCTATCCGATGGCCAACGACTTCGTCTCGCCCGGTGACCGCGTCGACGTCGAGCTCGTGGACCCACCGGCCGGTGTCTCGCTGATCGGCGACGTGGGACCGGTGCGCATCGCCACGACCGGGCTCGAGGCCGGCCGCGACGTGGTCGTCGTCTATCGCCTCGACGACGGCGTCGAGACCACCCAGTCGACGATCACCGTCCACACGGCCACGCCGTTCAACAACCCGCCGGTGGTCTTCGATGCCTTCGGCGCGACCACCGACTCTGCGGCCGTCCGTGTCGACGTCCTCAAGGGCGCCTTCGACCCCGACGGA
>JAGQUE010000546.1:0-1354 GCA_020438665.1 Nocardioidaceae bacterium
CGTCGGGTGGCCGTGGGTAGTGACGATTCCGGTCGTGACGGTTCCGTCGTGACGGTTCCGGTCGTGACGGTTCACCAAGGTAGGAAGGTGAACCCTCACTTACCCGGGTGAACTCCGCACGGTAGGTGCGGGTTGGCCTACCTACCCTGGTGAACCGTCACCACCACCAGCAGCCTCACCCGCGGAGGACGGCCAGCTCGTCGTTGGTACGTCGGGCGGCGTCGGCGAGAGCGGCGACGTCGGGGCCGTGGCGGAGCAGCTCGCGGCTCGAGCTCGGGAGTACGGCGCGCGCCGCGGCGCCGAAGATCCGGACGAGATCGGCCGCCGTGCCGCCCTGGGCGCCATAGCCGGGCGCCAGCAGCGGCCCGTTGATGTCGAGGGACTCGCCGGTGTCGCCGATCGTGGCGCCGACGACGGCCCCGAACGAGCCCAGCGGCTCCTCCCCCGCGTTGAGCAGGCGCAGGTGGTCGAGCATGGTGCCGGCGACCGTCTGCCCGGCGTCGGTCCGGGCGTGCTGGACCTCCGGGCCCTCCTTGTTGGACGTCAGCGCGAGCACGAACAGCCCGGCGTCGTGGCGGCGCGCGGTCTCGATGAACGGGTCGAGCGAGCCGAAGCCCAGATAGGGGCTCACCGTGACCGCATCGGCCGCGATCGGCGAGGCGGGATCGAGGTAGGCGTCGGCGTAGGCCTGGCTCGTGGAGCCGATGTCGCCACGCTTGACGTCGAGCAGCACCAGCGCGCCCGCGGCCCGGGAGTCGGCGACCACCCGCTCCAGCACGGCCACGCCACGGCTCCCGAAGCGCTCATAGAAGGCGCTCTGCGGCTTGATCACCGACACGTGGGGCGCGAGCCCTTCGACGGCGGTCAGCGCGAACCGCTCGAGGCCGGCGACGGTGTCGTCGAGGCCCCACTCGTGGAGCAGCCCCGCGTGCGGGTCGATGCCAGCGCACAGCGGCCCACGATCACCGATGGCCGCCCACAGCCGGGTGCCGAACGTCATGAGCGGGCTCCTTCCGGGGCGGCCAGCCCGCGCACGACCCGGCGCGGCCACAGCGGCCCCTCATAGATGAACGCGGTATAGGCCTGCACCAGCGAGGCACCCGCGGCGAGCCGCACGGCCACGTCGTGGGCCGACCAGATGCCGCCGACCGAGACGAGCGTGAGCGAGTCACCGACGCGCCCGGCGAGCAGGCCCAGCACCTCCAGCGAGCGGTCGGCGAGCGGCCGGCCGGAGAGTCCCCCGGCCCCCAGCGCCTCGACCTCGGCGGCCGGGGTCACCAGGCCGGATCGGTCGATGGTGGTGTTGGTCGCGATGATCCCGTCGAGCCCGGTCGTCATCGCCATGTCGGCGACC
>JAGQUE010000546.1:1429-2022 GCA_020438665.1 Nocardioidaceae bacterium
CGTCGTACGGCCTGCAGCAGCGGCTCGAGCCGGTCGACGGCCTGGAGGTTGCGCAGGCCGGGCGTGTTGGGCGAGGACACGTTGACGACCAGATAGTCGGCGTACGGCGCCAGCAGGCCGGCGCTCTTCTCATAGTCCGCCTGGACGGCGGCCTGGTCGTCGTCGGGCACGGCCTTGGTCTTGCCGATGTTGACCCCGACGATGACCCGCGAGCCGGGGTCCCGGCGCTGCCGGTCGGCGAGCCGGCGCGCCACCGCCTCGGCCCCGTCGTTGTTGAAACCCATCCGGTTGACCACGGCCCGGTCGGCGGGCAGCCGGAACAGCCGGGGCCTCGGGTTGCCGGGCTGGGGCTCGCCGGTGACCGTCCCGATCTCGACGTGCCCGAAGCCCATCGCGGCGAGCGCGTCGATGCCACGGGCGTTCTTGTCGAAGCCGGCGGCCAGCCCGAGCGGGTGCGGGAACCGCAGCCCGAGCGCCGCCACCGGCGCCGCGTCGCGCACGGCTGGGAACCCCGCCCGGCCGAGCAGCGGCCCTGCCGCCCGGACCGCCCGGAAGGACCGCTCGTGGGCCTTCTCGGGGTCGATCCGGGTCAG
>JAGQUE010000546.1:2080-2591 GCA_020438665.1 Nocardioidaceae bacterium
TCCTGCGTCTCGGCGGGTCGCACCGTCGCCGCCCAGTCCTGGAGCGAGCGGACCCCGATGTCGCCCGCCAGGAGCGCCTCGATGCCCTGGACGGCGGCGCCGAGACCCTGGACGGTCGTGATGCATGGGACGTTGTTCTGCACCGCGGCGGTGCGGATCTCATAGCCGTCGATGCGCGCCGAGCCGCCGGAGGCCGCGCCGTGGGGCGTGTTGACGATCAGGTCGACCTCGCCGCGCGAGATCAGCTCGATCGTGGTCGGCTCACCCTCGGGGCCGACGCCTTCGAAGTGCTTGCGGACCACGGTGGCCGGGATGCCGTTGCGCCGCAGCACCTCGGCGGTGCCCTGGGTCGCCATCACCTCGAAGCCGAGGTCGGCCAGCCGCTTGATCGGGAAGATCATGGTGCGCTTGTCGCGGTTGGCCATCGACACGAACACCCGCCCGGACGTCGGCAGCGACCCATAGGCCGCGGTCTGCGACTTGGCGAACGCCGTTCCGAACATGGCGTCGA
>JAGQUE010000546.1:2846-3051 GCA_020438665.1 Nocardioidaceae bacterium
ACGCCCGCGGGTTGGCCTCGAGCACATAGAGCACGTCCGAGCCGAGGGCGAACTGGATGTTGAGCAGGCCGCGTACGCCGACGCCGCGCGCGATCGCCTCGGTCGCCCGCCGGATCCGGGCGATCTCGGCGGCACCCAGCGTGATGGGCGGCAGGGCGCACGCCGAGTCGCCGGAGTGGATGCCGGCCTCCTCGATGTGCTCCAT
>JAGQUE010000547.1 GCA_020438665.1 Nocardioidaceae bacterium
CTGATCCGGGCCCGGAAGAACATCATGATCGCCGGGGCCGTGGGTGCGGGTAAGACAACGATGCTGCGGGCGCTCGCCTCCGAGATCGACCCGGGCGAGCGGTTGATCACCGTGGAGCGATCCATCGAGCTCGGCCTGCACGAGGACACCGCCCGCCACCCCGACATGGTCGCGCTCGAGGAGCGCCTCGCCAATGTCGACGACGCCGGCAAGGTCACCTTGAAGGACCTGGTGCAGAACTCGCTGCGCATGACCCCCGACCGAGTCTTCGTGGGGGAGGTGCTGGGCGATGAGGTCATCACGATGCTCAACGCGATGATGCAGGGCAACGACGGCAGCCTGTCCACGATCCACGCCAACTCCGCGCGCGACGTGATCAGCAAGATCCAGACCTACGCCCTGCAGGCCGAGGAACGACTGCCCTTCGATGCGACCAACGGCCTCATCGACGGTGCCTTGGACTTCATCGTCTTCATGCGCCGCATCCGCACCCCAGAGGGCCGCCAGCGTCGCATCGTCGAGTCGGTGCTGGAACTGGCCGGGCGCGACCAGGACGGGGTGAAGACGACCCCGCTGTGGGTCTACGACCGCGAACTGGGCCGCACCGTGTTCACCCGCAAGGCCATCGTGTGCGAGGACGAGCTCCTCGAGGTGGGGTGGGACCCGGACGGCCCCACGACGACCCAGCTCCCGCCGCCCCCGCCCGGCGCCGCGAGTGCTGAGAGGTGGCAGATCTGATGGCCCTCTTTCTCGGGAGCGTCCTGGCCGCGTGCCTGGGCGTTGTCGGTGTCGTCCGCACTGCCCGGGGCAAGAACCTGCTCCCTGCCCGAGCGGCCGCGGCCCGTCGCAAGGTGGTCGACCGCCAAGAGACCGCCCGGTCGATCACCATCGCGTTGATCGTCGGAGTCGTTGTCGGGATCTTGACCCGCTGGCCAGTGGCCGGGCTGATGGCAGTGGCGGTGGTGATCTTGTGGCCGCGACTGGCACGCTCGGGAGCGATCGAGAAGCACAGCGTCGCGAAGATCGAGGCGATCGCGACCTGGACCGAGTCGCTGCGCGATGCCGCCGCCTCCCAGTCCGGGCTCGAGCAGGCACTCCCGGCCACCCTCGACGGTGCGCCGGCGATTCTGCGGCGCCCCCTGCGCAACCTGGTCAACGCCCTCGACCTGCGCACCCCGCTACCGGTCGCGCTGACCCAGTTCGCCGACGAGGTCGACGACCGCGGAGCGGACAAGGTCGTGATCGCCCTGTCCCTGACTGCTCAGCAGCGCGCAGGAAGCCTCAAGCGGGTCCTGACCACCCTGGCCTCGAACACCCGGGCAGAGCTGGAGATGCGCCGCAAGGTGCTCACCGAACGCAACGGCGTACGGCGTCAGTCCAACCAGGTCGCGATCGGGCTCCTCGCGCTGGCGGGCCTGCAGGCGGTGTTCCTGCGCGGCTGGGTCGAGCCCTACAACTCGGTGTACGGGCAGATGGTGCTCGCCGTGCTCTGCGCGGTCTACGTCGCGCTGCTGGTGCGTCTCCAGCGGCTGGCCGCCCCCGAACCGCACCCGCGGTTCCTGTCGGGCGCCGACGCCCTCGTCGAGGCCGCCAACCGGGAGGTGGTGGCGCGATGATTCCGATGCTGGTCGTCTCCGCGATCGCCGGGCTCGGGCTCCTGCGACTTCACCGCCTTGCCTTCCCCTCTGCGCCGGCGCTGGTCGAGCAGGCGGCACGGTGGGAGCGGGCCCGCGCCCGCGCCGGGCGTCGCGCACGCTCCGAGGCCGCCCCCGAAGACCTGACCTGGTCACAGCGGGCCGCGGAGTGGTTCGCCGAGAACCTCCGCAGCCGCCGGCCCGACGACCTGCAGACCTACGAGCGCGACCTCGCCGTCACCGGTCAGGCCATGGAGGAGTGGCTGGCCAAGCTGCTGCTGTGGTTCCTCATCGGCCTGCTCGGCCCCTTCGTCCTTGTCCTGCTGGCCAACGCCGGCGGCCTCGGCATCCCCCTGATCGCGGGACCCATCCTCGGTGTCCTGGGCGCCGTGGTCGCGGTCATCGGCGAGGTCCGGGAACTGCGGGAGGTCGCCGCCAAGCGCCGCGAGGAACTGTGCGACGCGCTCTCGGACTTCCTCGACCTCGTCGTCATGTCGATGGAGGGAGGCCGCAGCCACGCCGACGCGCTGCCCGATATCGCACAGATCGGCACCGGGTGGACCTTCCACGTCCTCCACGACGCCATCGACAACGCCCGCCCCAACGGCATGACCCCCTGGGAGGCGCTCGGTGAGGTCGGCGAACGGTTCGGCGTCGTGGAACTCCTCGACCTGCGGGCCTCCCTGAATCTCGCGCAGGACGAGGGCACCAGCATCCGCAACAGTCTCATCGCCCGCGCTCAATCGATGCGCGACGCACGACTGGCCGACGCCTACGCGCGCGCCAACAAGTCCACCGACGCGATGCGCAACAACCTGATGGTCATGGCGTTGGTGGCCGCCGCTTACGTGATCCTCGCCCGCGTGCTGTTCCTGTTCACCGCCTAACCCCGTCACA
>JAGQUE010000548.1 GCA_020438665.1 Nocardioidaceae bacterium
AGGGCGGCGGCATGATGGTCGGCCTGTTCGAGCCGCGGGCCGCGGCGTGGAGCATCGGCGGCATCCCGCGCGACTTCTCCTTCGGCACCCTCCAGCCCGACTGGGACCGGATGACGCCGTTCCTCGAGACTGCGATGGCCCGGGTCCCGGTGACCCTCGATGCAGGGGTGCGGACCTTCTTCTGTGGCCCCGAGTCGTTCACTCCCGACCTGGCCCCTGCCGTGGGGGAGGCGCCCGGCATCCGCGGCTACTTCCTGGCCGCCGGCATGAACTCCGTCGGCGTCCTGTCGGCTGGCGGGCTCGGCCGGGTGCTGGCGCACTGGATCACCACGGGCCGGCCCGATGTCGACATCACCGGCTTCGACGTACGCCGCTTCCAGGCCTATCAGGCCGACGACGACTATCGCGCCGCCCGGACCACCGAGATCCTCGGCACCGTCTATGCCGCCCACACCCCCGGCAAGCAGCTCCACACGGCTCGCAACGTGCTCCTCTCGCCTGTCCACGACCGCCTGGCCGCCCAGGGCGGGCTGCTGCGCGAGGTCTCGGGCTGGGAGGGCGCCGACTGGTTCGCCGGCGCCGGCACCACGCCGGAGGCCGAGCCGACCTGGGGCACGGCGCCGTGGTTCGCCCAGTGGGCGACCGAGCACCGGGCGGTCCGCGAGGGAGTCGGACTCATGGACATGAGCTTCATGGCCAAGTTCGACGTCGGCGGCGCGGACGCCGAGGTCGTGCTGGCACGGCTGTGCTCCGGGCCGGTCACCGCCGAGCGGGGCACCATCACCTATACCCAGGTCCTCGACGACGATGGCCGGATCATGGCCGACATCACCGTGAGCTTCACCGATGAGGGCGGCTTCTTCGTCGTCGCCTCGGACACCGCCCACGGCGCCATGCACGACCTGCTGCTGCGCGCCGCCCGGGACGGGGAGGAGCTGACGGTGACCGACGTGACCACCGACCACGCCCAGCTCAACGTCCAGGGACCGCTGTCACGCGACGTGCTCTCAGCACTCACCTCCGCCGACCTGGCGACCGAGGCGTTCCCGTTCCGGACCGTACGCCGTGTGGAGGTCGCCGGCGTCGACGTGCTGTGCGCCCGGATCACCTATCTCGGCGAGCTCGGCTATGAGCTCTATGTCCCGGCGGCCCGGGCGCTGGAGGTCTATGACGCGATCCTCGCGGCGGGCGCCCCCCACGGCATCCGGCCGGTCGGCCTCAAGGCGCTGGCGTCGTTGCGCATGGAGAAGGCCTACCGCGACTTCGGCCACGACATCGACAACACCGACTGCCCGCTCGAGGTCGGCCTCGGGTTCGCGGTCGACTGGAGCAAGGAGTTCACCGGCAAGGCGGCGCTGGTGGCCCGCAAGGACGCCAATTCGGCCGCCGCTGCCCCGCCGCGCCGCCTGGTGCAGCTGCGTCTCGACGACCCTGCGCCGCTGCTCTACCACGCCGAGATCGTCTATCGATCGGGCGTGCCGGTCGGCTATGTCCGTGCGGCGTCCTATGGCTGGACGCTCGGCTCGGCCGTCGGGCTCGCCTTCGTCGACGGTGGTGGCGAGCCGGTCACGGGCGACTGGCTGTCGTCGGGCACGTGGGAGGTCGACGTCGCCGGGACCCGTCATGCGGCCCAGGTCTCGCTCCGGCCGATGTATGACCCGACCTCCGCCCGGGTGCGCGCCTGACCGCGCCGCTGTCGGCCCAGCTCCCGCGCCGCTGTCGGCCCAGCTCCCGCGCCGCTGTTGCCCAACTCCCGCGCCCGTGTGGGGCCTTAGTCCCCGGTATACCGGTCGCGAACCCCCCACAGCGGCGCAGGAGATGGGTGGCCCGCTACTTCGGCGGCATCCGGATGCCGCCGTCGACGCGGACGACCTCGGCGTTCATATAGGAGTTGGTGAGGCACTCGACCACCATCGAGGCGAGCTCGGCGGGGTCGCCGAGGCGCCGCGGGAAGAGCACGCTCTCACCGAGCTTGGCCTTGAAGGCCTCGGGGTCCTCGGCGAAGTCATAGATGGGGGTGTCGATCAGCCCCGGCGCCACCGTGTTGAGCCGGATCCCGGCGGCGGCGAGGTCGCGGGCCGCCGGCAGGGTGAGGCCGACCAGGCCGCCCTTGGACGCCGCATAGGCCGCCTGCCCGATCTGGCCGTC
>JAGQUE010000549.1 GCA_020438665.1 Nocardioidaceae bacterium
CCGAGTCACGTGGGGTGGTCGCTTTGCCTAGGTCTCTGCTCGCCGCCACCGCCGTGGCGGCGCTGACGCTGTCCGCCGTCCCGGTCTTCGCCGCGGAGCCGACCTTGGACCACATCGTCTCGGCCAACCCCGAGAACTGGACACCCAACGTCAACGACGGCAAGGTCGAAGGGATGGTCCAGGTCGGCAACCGGATCATCGCGGTCGGCACGTTCACCAACGTCACCGCGGGCGGGACGACCTATCCCCGCAACAGCATCGTTGCGTTCAACGCGACCACGGGTGCGATGGACACCACGTTCGTGCCCGACGTCGGCACCAAGGAGGTCAACGACATCGTCGACGCCGGCGACGGGACCGTCTTTGTCGGCGGCCTGATCTCCAGCGTCAACGGCACCGGCCGCAGCAAGGTCGCCCGGATCGATGCGACGACTGGTGCGCTGGTGACGGCCTTCAAGCCGCCGTCGATCAACGGCCAGGTCACCGACATGCAGCTGGTCAACGGCCGGCTCTATATCGGGGGCGCGTTCACCACGGTCGGCGGGGTCCCGCGGACGCTGCTGGCAGCGCTGGACCCGGCGACCGGCGCCGACACCGGCACCGTCGCGTTCACGTTCGCGCAGACGTGGAACGGCGGCAAGCTCGGCGTGAAGCACTTCGACATCAGCGACGACGGCCACACCCTCGTCGCCGTGGGCAACTGGCGGACCGTCAACGGCCAGGCACGCACCCAGATCATGCGCGCCGACCTGACCGGCGCGACGGCCACGCTGAGCGGCTGGGCCACCACCCGCTTCACGAGCATCTGCTCCAGCCGCTTCGACACCTACCTGCGCGACGTCGACATCGACCCGACCGGCACCTACTTCGTGGTCGTCACCACCGGCGCCTACTCGGGCGGCATCGGCTCCGGCACGCTGTGCGACGCCGCCAGCCGCTGGGAGCTCGCGCCGACCACCAGCGGTCAGAACCCGACCTGGGTCGACTACAGCGGCGGAGACACCTTCACCCAGGTCAAGGTGACCGGCCCGGTGATCTATGTCGGGGGCCACTTCCGCTGGCTCAACAACCCCTACGCCTCCGACGCCCTTGGCCGTGGTGGCGTCGCCCGGACCGGGCTGGCGGCCATCGACCCCCGCAACGGCCTGCCGTTCAGCTGGAACCCGACCCGCGCCCGCGGCGTCGGTGTCTGGGAGTTCATGACCACCAACGCCGGGCTGTGGGTCGGTCACGACACCAACACCACCGGCAAGGAGACCCGCAAGCGGATCGCGCTGTTCCCCTCCGCAGGGGGCACGGCGCTCCCCGCAGAGAACACCGGGGGCCTGCCCGGCAGCGTCTATCTGCTGAGCAACACCACCGACGACTCCGTGACGCGACGGGCCTTCACCGGTTCCTCGGTCACCTCCTCCACGAGCGTCGCCAACGGCGGCGAGACGTGGCGCAACGCCCGCGGTGCCGTCATGATCGACGGCACTCTCTTCACCGGCTGGAGCAATGGCACTCTCCGCGCACGCACCTTTGACGGGACGACGTACGGCGCCTCGACCACGGTCAACCTCAACGGGCTGACCGACTTCGCGAGCGAGCTCCCCAGCGTCACCGGCATGACCTATGACCGCGCGTCGGGGCGGCTCTACTACACGCTGTCGGGCCAGTCCTCGCTGTTCTATCGCCACTTCCTGCCCGAGGACCGGCTGGTCGGCGCCACGCGCTTCACCGCGATGGGCAACACCAACGGGATCAGCTGGAACACGGCCTCCGGCCTGATGCTGGTCGGGTCGACGCTCTATGTCGGCTCGTCGACGACGGGCAACCTGGCCGCTGTCGGATGGAACAACGGGACGCTCACCGGCACCGCGACCACCGTCAGCGGGCCGGGGATCGACGGCAACAGCTGGCGAACCCGCGGGTCGTTCGTCTATGCAGCCTGACCGGGATCGCCGGTCAGGACGGGGGCGTCACTCCCACTCGATGGTGCCGG
>JAGQUE010000550.1 GCA_020438665.1 Nocardioidaceae bacterium
GGCCTCGGCCGAGACGAGGATCCGGTCGTACGGCGCCCCGCCGGGGTCGCCCAGCACGCCGGGCGTCGCCAGCCGGATCTCCGCCCAGGGCTGACCGGTGCCGACCAGGTTGGCCGCCCCCCACCCGGCGAGCGTCGGCTCGAGCTCCAGGCCGAGCACCACCCCGGTCGGTCCGACGAGGTGCGCGAGCAGCGCGGTCGTCCAGCCGGACCCGGACCCCACGTCGAGCACCCGGTCGCCGGGCCGCACCGCCAGGAGGCGCAGCATGTCCGCGACCGTGCGCGGCTGGGAGTTGGTCTGCCCGCCGCCGATCGGGATCGGCCCGTCGAAGTGTGCGCGTCGGCGCTCGCGCTCGGGCAGGAAGCCCTGGCGCGGCACCGACGAGAACGCTCGGGCAACGGCGTCCATGGGAGGAGTCTGGCACTGTCCTCGCCCTGGCGGGAGGGGTCAGCCTCTGGGCGGCAGGGATCACCGGGCGCCGGTGGCGAGGAACACCTCGATGAGGCCGCTGCCGTCACCCGCGCCGAGGTCGCTGGCGCGGGAGGCGACGACGACCGCGACGCCGGTCGGGTCGCGCGTCCCTCCACACAGGGGACGGCGTCGGCGGCCCGTGCCAAGGTGGAGGCCATGCCCCAACGCCCGCACGTGCCGCCGGCGATGATCGAGCGACTCGACGCGTTCTTGTCAGTGCTTCCCCAATGCACCCAGGAGGACGCCTGGGTCGGCGTGCGATGGCGCATCGGGCCATCCACCGTCGCCCATGTCTTCGGCGGCGAGGACCAGCTGTTCCGCATCACCTTCCGCGCCGAGCCCGAGGAGGTGATGGCCTTCCAACACCTCGGCGGCCCCTATTTCCGGGCCGAGTGGGGCGCCAACGTGGTGGGCATGGTCCTCGACGACGACACCGACTGGCAGGAGCTCGGCGAGCTGCTGACCGATTCCTACTGCCTCCAGGCGCCCCAGCACCTCGCGGACCTCGTCGAGAGACCAGGACCTCAGCAGACGAGCAGATAGCTTCTTTCGAGGTGAAGGTCATGCCCTCCGGGCGGACTGACCGAGTCGCTGGGGTGTGCGGATCGCGGCTAGATGCGGTTGGTTCGTCATGCCTCCCACGGGAGGCACCTGACCAGTTCGTCTTTGGATGGCGTCATCCCTCGCGCCGCCATGACGCGCACCTTCTGGAGGTTCGGGAGCGACAGCAGCGGGCGGTAGTCGAGGTCATCGACGATAAGGGTGTGCAGCAGCAGGCGCTGTAGTTGGGGCATCTCGGCCAGGAACGCGGCGGAGGTGATGCGCACGTTCTTGGGGGTCACCCAGTTCCCGCCGAGTTCCAGGTCGGTGACCGAGCGCATCTGGCCGACCGGGCTGGCATCCAGCAACCCCCGGAGACCCTCGACCTGGAGAACCTCCACGGCCTGGAGCCCGGCGAGTGGGCGCAGGTCCTGAACACCCGACGCGCCCCGGAGGCGCAACGACACCAACCCAGCCATCGGGCTCAGCACCGCCAGGTCGTCGTAGTCCCCCCACTTGACCTGTAGAGCAGTCAGTTGCGACTGCGGCGACAGCGCAGCAAACAGCCGCTTCGGTGTCCTTGTGAGGAAGCGCCACGACCGGATGGGCGTCGGACCTGATCCGAAGAAGGCCACCCACTCGTCGACGATCTGGCGCTTCCGAGTCTCTGAGTACCCCGACCCGAGCTGGGTCGCCGCGAGGTCGATCGAAGTCTCGCCCTCGTACTCGCGAACCTCGACCACCTTGCGAGGAACGTCCTCGTCGCGCACCGGCATGGCTGCATCCTTCCAGCGCCTCCATGTGGTCACAGGCAATCCTGAACCCAGGACCGCTCATCGGCATGTCCGCTCACTTGGGTCTCGAGACGGGCGCCGAGCGACCTCACCAAGCCGGGCGCGGGCAGCGCCATGCCTGACCACATTGGCTCCTGGCTTGGCGCTCGCCCAAGACGCTCCTGTTGAGGTCGCGTTGATCCACATTTTCCCGACACTATTGTTTTCGAACAGGTGTTCGTTGTAGGCTATGGTCATGACAGCGCTCCTGGACCTGCATCCCGACGCCACCGGCATCTTGGGGATGCTGGCGAGCGTGCACGCGCTGCTCGACGACGCTCCCGGCGTGGAGCTGGTCTCGGGGGACTATGCGACCGCGGTGCGGGAGGTCGACCGGGCGGTCGCGCGGCTCCAGGCGGTCCGGCTCTCCCTGGTCGCCGCGGCCGACCGCGCCGAGGTCGCTGCGGGTTCGGGCATGAGCGGGACCGGGGCGTGGCTGTCGAAGCAGACACGTACGACGGGCGCCGCGGCGGCTT
>JAGQUE010000047.1 GCA_020438665.1 Nocardioidaceae bacterium
GGCAGCCTCGACGATGAAGTCGAACTCGTCCTTCTCCTCCGCGGCACCAGCGTCGCCACCGGCACCACCGGCGGCCGGGGCAGCAGCTGCCACGGCGACCGGAGCAGCGGCGGTCACGCCCAAGGTCTCCTCGAACTGCTTCACGAACTCGCTCAGCTCGATGAGGGTCATCTCCTTGAACGCGTCGAGCAGCTCGTCGGTGGTGAGCTTCGCCATGGTGGCGGTTCCTTCCGTTCGGTGGCCCGTCGCGGTGCGTGGCGACGAGCCGGGTTTTCCAGGTGGTGGTGGACCTCGGCCTGAGCTCAGGCCTCGGTGGGCTCCTCGGCGACCTCGGCAGCCTCGACGGGCTCCTCAGCGGGAGCCTCCTCGGCGGCCTCGGGGGCCTCGGTGGCCTCCTCGGCAGGAGCGTCGGCCGCAGCCTCCGCCTCCGGGGCAGGCTCGTCGGCGGCCACATCGGCCGCCGGCGTACCAGCACCACCTGCGAGGATCGAGGGGTTGCTCTCGGCCTCGGCCTGCAGCGCACCGGCGAGCCGGGCCATCTGCGAGATCGGAGCGTTGAGCAGATAGACGGCCTGGGACAGCGACGCGAGCATGGCGCCCGCGAGCTTGCCCAGCAGGACCTCGCGCGACTCGAGGTCGGCCAGCTTGGCGACCTCCTTCGCGTCGAGAGCCTTGCCGTCCAGGAAGCCGCCCTTGATCACGAGGGCGGGGTGTGCCTTGGCAAAGTCACGCAGACCCTTGGCCGCCTCGACCACGTCGCCGTTGATGAAGGCGATCGCGGTCGGGCCGTTGAGCAGGTCGTCGACACCGTCGATGCCCGCCTCCTTGGCGGCCAGCTTGGTGAGCGTGTTCTTGACCACGGCGTAGGACGCGTTCCCACCGAGCGAGCGCCGCAGTTCCTGCAGCTGCTTCACGGTGAGCCCGCGGTACTCGGTCAGGACGGCGCCTGCGGCATCGTTGAACGACTCAACGATCTCCGCGACAGCGGCTGCCTTGTCTGGCCGCGCCATGGGGTCTCCCTTCGGACGTCCGTGAGACCCGGCACCCGACCCCTGAGAACAACGAACGCCCCGGGCGCAGGCCCAGGGCGTTGGCGATCCGGTGGCCGTGGTCACGGCGCCGGCATCGCTGCCACTCTGTCACCTGCGCGGGCCGCCCGCTGTTCGGCGGGACCTTCGGACGGACTGCGTGCAGTCCGCCAACCGGCGGTCTCTGGTTTCAGCGACGAACTGTACGCCGTACGCGCGGACGCGGCCAAATCAGGGGCGGACGCGGTCCGGCACGGGTTTTACCAAACCGCCGCGAGGTGTCTCCCGGTCATGCTGGAATGACGCACGTGGACCTCGACGTGCACTCGCTGAGCAGCGTGCTCGATACGACCGACGCACGCCTGCGCTCCGAGCCCGGACCCGCCCGCATGTGGCCGACCGGCTTCGGCGCGCTCGACGACGTCCTCTCCGGCGGCCTCCGCGGCGGCAACCTGATCCTGCTGTCCGGCGCCCAGGGCCTCGGCAAGACCACGATGGCCGTGCAGATGGGCCGCAACGCCGCCCGCTCGGGTCGCCAGGTCCTCTACTTCACCTATGAGCACGACCCGCAGAACATCCTCGAGCGCGTGCTCGCCCTCGAGATCGGTGAGCTCAACGACCCCAAGGGCGCCAACCTGGTGCGCATCCGGCAGGCCTTCGAGGGCGTCGACCACGGCTCCGGCGGACTCACCGACCGGCTCGCCGACGTGCGCGGCGCCATCCCCGCGCTCCAGAACATCGTGCAGTACAGCGACCGGTTCCACGTCCACCGCTCCAGCGGCAACGTGACCAACCTCGAGGTCATCACCAATGCAGTCGAGCAGGTCTGGCGCCAGACCGGCGAGGCACCGATGACCGTCATCGACTACCTCCAGAAGGTCAAGGAGGACTCCTCCGAGATCGAGGCCGAGCGGGTCACCGTCGTCGTCGAGCAGCTCAAGGACCTCTCGCTTGACGCCCGCATCCCCGTGCTCGCGATCGTGGCCGCCGACAAGGAGGGTCTCGAGACCGGCAAGCGGCTGCGCGCCCAGCACCTGCGCGGCTCCACCGCGCTCGCCTATGAGGCCGACGTGCTGCTCGTGCTGGCGCACAAGTATCAGATCATCGCCCGCCACCACCTCGTCTTCGACTCCGGCCAGGCCGAGCGCTTCAAGGACTGGGCCGTGCTGTCGGTGGAGAAGAACCGCAACGGCCGCGACGGCGTCGACCTCGAGTTCCGCAAGCGCTTCGACCAGAGCCGCTATGAGGAGGACGGCCAGCTGGTCGCCGAGAAGCTCGTCGACGAGCGGCTCTACGTCGAGTAGTCCCTGCGTGCGGTGGGCCGGCTGCTGCTGGGCATGCCGGTCGGCGCTGATCGGCAGGAGAGCCGGGCCCCGGCATGCAGTGTGCCCCATCGATGGGGTACGGCCGGCCGGTGGCGACCGAGCGGAGAACGACCCAGACTCGCACGAAGGCCCGCCGGGGAACCCCGGCGGGCCTTCGTCGTCAGACGGTGAGGGACGGCGGCCTCAGGCCGACGCCTCCTCCTCACCCGCGATGTCGCGGGTGCGGTTGGGGTCGACCTGGATGCCGGGGCCCATGGTGGTCGAGAAGGTGACCTTCTTGACATAGCGACCCTTGGATGCCGACGGCTTGAGCCGCAGCACCTCCTCCAGCGCGGCGGCGTAGTTCTCGGCGAGCTGGACCTCACCGAAGGACGCCTTGCCGATGATGAAGTGGAGGTTGGCGTGGCGGTCGACGCGGAACTCGATCTTGCCG
>JAGQUE010000551.1 GCA_020438665.1 Nocardioidaceae bacterium
CCTCGAGCCGCACATGGAGAAGACCGACGAGTCCGTAAAGGGCACCATCGTGCTGTCCACAGTGAGGGTCGACGTCCACGACATCGGCAAGAACCTCGTCAACATCATGCTCGAGGGCGCCGGCTTCGAGGTCATCGACCTCGGCGTGCAGGTAGCACCGGAGAAGTTCATCGCCGCGATCGAGGAGCACCAGCCCGACATCGTCGGGATGTCGGCGTTCCTCACCACGACGATGCCGATGTTCAAGGCCAACATCAACGCCCTCGAGAAGGCCGGTCTCCGCAACGACGTCATCGTCATGGTGGGCGGCGCCCCCGTCACCCAGGAGTACGCCGACGCGGTCGGTGCCGACGGCTACGCGGCCGACGCGTCAGCGTGCGTCAAGCGCGCCAAGGAGCTTCTCAACCAGCGCCGGGCCCGCGTGCTCGCCTGACCCGACGTTCTCGCACAACCCGCAGAAAGGACAGGCCCGTGAGCGCCGACGGCATCCACTTCGAGACCAAGCTGAGGTCCGCGACCCAGGAGGTCGTGATCGGCCGCGGCCACCGGTTCTGTCTGATCGGGGAACGGATCAACCCGACCGGGCGCCGGATCTTCCAGGAGCAGCTGCGCGCCGGTGACATGTCCGCGATCGAGCGCGACGTCGCGGCCCAGGTGGTCGGCGGCGCCGACGTGCTCGACGTCAACATGGGCGTCCCGCTGACCGACGAGGCCGACCTGCTGGCCAAGGCGATCACGATGATCCAGAAGCTGACCGACAAGCCGATCTGCATCGACTCCTCGGTGGTGGAGGCCCTCGAGGCCGGCCTGTCGGTCTATCAGGGTCGCGCGCTGGTCAACTCGATCACCGCCGAGGACGACCGGATGGCCGCGATCCTCCCGCTGGTCAAGAAGTACGACGCCGCGGTCATCGCCCTGCCCAACGACGAGGACGAGATCCCGATGGAGCCGGAGAAGCGGCTCGCCCTGGTCAAGAAGATCGTCGACGTCGCCACCACCGAATACGGCATCGCGATGCACGACATCGTGATCGACCCGCTGGCGATGCCGATCGGCGCCGACACCTCCTCGGGGGTCAACACGCTCGAGACGATGCGCCGGGTGCGCGACGAGTTCGGGCTCAACATGACCTGTGGTGCCTCCAACGTGTCGTTCGGGATGCCCGAGCGCCACGCGCTCAACTCGATCTGGCTCCCGATGGCGATGACCATGGGCCTGACGAGCGCGATCATGGACACCCGCACCCCCGAGATCGTCCAAGCCGTCAAGGCCGCCGACCTGTTCCTCAACCACGACGAGTGGGGCATGAGCTGGATCGGCGCCGCTCGCGCCAAGAAGGCAGCCGAAGCCGACGCGTGAGCGACACCGACCCGGACCGCCCCGACTTCTCCCTCGACGACATCCGGCGCGAGGGGCTGCTCCCTCCCGCCGGAGCCGCGCCCGTCGCCCATGACGGCACCGGCCGCGTCGACCTGCGCTTCGCCGTCGAGGGGGCGCCCGGCACCGAGCCCGCGGTGCGCAGCGTCCGGGTGCCGCCCGGGGTGATGGTCTTCGACGCGGCGTCGTGGAACGGCATCGCGATCGACTCCACCTGCGGCGGCCACGGCACCTGCCACAAGTGCCGGGTCCGCGTCGAGGGTCCCCCACCGCCCGTGACACGCCACGACGAGCGGACCTTCAGCCCCGACCAGCTGGCGGACGGCTGGCGGCTCGCCTGCCTGGCGCCTGCGGTCGCCGACGTGACCGTCACGGTGCCGCCGCTGACCACCCGGCCCAAGGCGGCCACGGTCGGTGTCGGTCGCCAGGTGATCCTGCGGCCCGCCGTCCAGAAGCGCTACGTCGAGCTGGCCGAGCCGTCGCTGGCCGACCAGCGCACCGACCTGGTGCGGCTGCGCGAGGCCATCGACGACCTGGAGCTGGGCTGCGACCTGGCGGTCCTCCAGCGGCTGCCCGGGGTGCTCCGGGCCGCCGACTTCAAGGTCACCGCCGTGGTCGTCGACGAACAGCTCATCGACGTCGAGCCGGGCGACACGTCGACGGTGCGCCACGGGATCGCCTTCGACCTCGGTACGACGACCGTGGTCGCCACCCTGCTCGACCTCGAGACCGGGACGCCGGTCGCGGTCGCGTCGATGCTCAACAAACAGCAGCCGTTCGGGGCGGATGTGATCAGCCGGATCTCGGCGACGATGCTCGACCCGGAGGCACTCGGTCGGCTGCGCGGCGCCGCGCACGACACGCTCGCCGAGCTGGCCGGCGAGGTCTGCGCCGAGGGTGGCGTGGATTCGGCGACCGTCTATGAGATCGCCCTCGCCGGCAACGCGACGATGGTCGCGCTGGCGCTCGGGGTCGACCCCGAGCCGCTCGGCGTCGCGCCGTTCGTGATGTCGACGGCGTCGTTCCCGGGTGTGCTCGCCGCCGACCTCGGGGTGGCGGTCCACCCGCGGGCCCCGGCCGTGGTCTTCCCGGCGCTCGGCGCCTATGTCGGCGGCGACATCGTCGCGGGCATGCTCGCCACCGGCATGGACCGCGACAAGCGGACCCGGCTCTTCATCGACGTCGGCACCAACTGCGAGATCGTGCTCTCCGACGGCGACCGGATCCTCTCCACCGCCGCCCCCGCCGGCCCGGCCTTCGAGGGCGGCGCCATCCGGTGCGGCATGCGCGCCGCCGACGGTGCCATCGAAGTCGTGCGGCTCTCGGCCGAGGCACCGCCGGTCGAGCTCGGGGTCATCGGCGACGTCGAGCCCAGGGGACTGTGCGGCTCCGGGCTGGTCGACGTGGTCGCCGAGCTGGTCCGGGTCGGGCTGCTCGACTCGTCGGGACGGTTCGTGCCCGACGACAAGGCCGCCGAGATCGCCCCGGCGCTGGCCGACCGGCTGACCTTCGTGGGCGAGGAGCGCGTCTTCGTCCTCCACCGGCCGACGCCCGACGCCGAGCCCGCCGAGTCGGTCTATCTCTCCCAGCGCGACGTCCGCGAGCTCCAGTTCGCCAAGGCCGCGATCTCCACCGGCTGGACGCTGCTTCTGGAGGAGCTGGGGCTCGAGCACGGTGACGTCCAGCAGGTGCTGCTGGCCGGGTCCTTCGGGTCCTACCTGTCGCCCGCGGCCGCCGTACGCATCGGGCTCGTGCCGACCCTGCCCACGCTGCGCATCGTCTCCGCCGGCAACGTCGCCGGCGAGGGCGCCAAGATGGCGTTGCTGTCGCTGCGCGAGCGCACCGGCGCCGAGGCGTTGCTGGAGGAGGTGACCTATGTCGAGCTCTCCGACCGGTCCGACTTCAACGACCGCTTCGTCGAGCAGCTCGCGTTCTGAGCTCGCGCTGATCGCCTGCGGCGCGCTGGCCCAGCCGGCCGCTGAGATCGCCTCCCGCCGCGGCTGGCCGCTCGATGTCCATCCGTTGCCGCCGCTGCTGCACAACCAGCCCCACCTGATCGCCGCCGAGGTCCGCTCCCTCGCGGTGACGCTGGCCGAGCGCTATGAGCGCGTGCTGGTCGGCTATGCCGACTGCGGCACCTATGGTGCGCTCGACACCGTCTGCGAGGAGCTCGGGCTCTCGCGGCTGCCGGGGCTGCACTGCTATGACGTCTATGGCGGCGCGGCCCGGCTGGCGTCCTACTTCGAGGACCAGCCGGGCACCTATGTCTTCACCGACTTCCTCGTGCGGTCCTTCGAGCGGACCGTGATCCGCGAACTGGGTCTGGACCGGTGGCCGGAGCTGCGCCAGGACTACTTCGGCTCCTACACCCGTGTCGTCTGGCTCGCCCAGGCGCCTGACGACGAGCTGCGCTCCCTCGCCGAAGCGGCCGCGGCGCGGCTCGGCCTCCCGCTCACCGTCGTGGACACCGGCCACGCCGGCCTCGAGCAGGCGCTCGGCGATCTCGTGGTTGGCGGCTGAGCGCGGCGAGCCCGGCCGGCCTGGCGCCGCCCGTCCCATCTGGTGCGCCGTCGCAGGGGCTTAGTGACCGGTATAGCGGTCACTAACCCGCCTCAGTGGCGCGGAAGTCAGCCCAACGGCGCAGTAGATGGGTGACCGGCCCGGCCCGGGCGCGACGCCGTACGACGCCTCAGCGGCGCAGCTTGGCGAGCAGCTCCTGGCGCCAGGCCTCGGTCTCGGCGACCTGGTTGAACGTGTAGAGGTGCAGCCCCTCCACCAGGGCCTCGGGATCGCCGAAGGCGGGGGCGCACTTCTCCAGGAACTTCTCGCCCGTGAACCCGCCCGGCATCGTCAGCCGCGTCATCAGGCCGGCGTGCTTGGTGAGGAACCGGGTCGAGTCGCCGACCCCGATCTTGGTCGCCATCGCCAACAGCTTGGCGCGGTCGATCGGGCCCGGGACGCCGACGAGCAGCGGCATGGTGATGCCGCGCAGTCGCATCCGGTGCAACCAGTCCGACATCGCCTTGGGGTCGAAGGTCATGTTGCTGACGACGTGCGTGCCGAGCATGCGCTTGTCCCACATCGCCTGGATCGTCACGTCGTCGTGGATCGCGGGGTGCGACTCGGGATAGCCGGTGATCCCGACGTGCGCGAACGGGCGGCCCAGGTCGGCCAGGTCCGCGAGCAGCGCGACGGAGTCGTGGTAGTCACCCACGGGGTCGGCGTCACCGCCCGGGACGAAGACGCTCGTCACGCCCGCGGCCGTGAGCCGGTCGACGATCTCGGCCAGCTCGCTGCGGCCGCTCACCATGCGCGCCGCGAGGTGGGGTACGACGTCGTAGCCGTGCTTGAGCAGCCGCTCACTCAGCTCCAGCGTCTGCTCGAGACCCTTGGTGGGGGACGCGGTGACGGTGAGCTGGACGTCGGTGGGGACGCCGCCGAGGATCTTGTCCTCGATCGTGGCCGTGGGCAGCACCTCGAAGCGGGCATGCTCGAGGAGTCGCACCACTGTTGGCACGTCTTTGTTGCGCATAGTGCTAGCCCGTTCCGTGATACGCACCAGGGGTCGGACCAGGGTAGCCGCCCGGACCCGTTGGCGCCATGGGTGCACGGGCACAATGAACAGCGTGATCACCATCGACCAGGCGGTTCACCTCCGCCGGCTGCTCGACGCCCACGGCCGGGCGTGGCAGCCACAGCCGGGCGACCGGTTCGTGGTCCCCGACCGCGACCTCGACGACGCCGTGTTCGTCGTGTCGGAGATGACGATCGAGGTGGAGGACGC
>JAGQUE010000552.1 GCA_020438665.1 Nocardioidaceae bacterium
CTGTCGTTCGCGCTCTATGTCTTCGCGATGCTGACCGGCGCCGTGGCGATCCCGCTGGTGCTGGCGGGGCCGCGACTGGTGAGCGCGTGGCTGCCCGACCGGTTGCAGTTCGTCATGGACCTCTATTGGCCGACGGTGCTCGTGGCGTGCATCGCCTTCCTCGCGACGCTCTATCACGTGTCGGTCCCGGTACGGACCAACTGGACCTTCAACCTGCCGGGCGCGACGTTCTCGCTCGTCGCCTGGGTGGTGGGCTCCTACCTGTTGCGCTGGGTGCTCACCGAGACGGCCACCGACTCTCGGTCGATCTATGGCCCCCTGGCCGCTCCGATCGCCGTCCTGCTGTGGCTCTATCTGGTGGCGATCGCGGTCCTGATCGGGGCCGCGGTCAACGCCGCGTTCGACACGGTCTTCCCGCAGAAGGCGACGACCCGTGCCCGGCTCGAGCTGATGCAACGGCTGCGCAGCCGCGTGGTGGATCGGGCGCGTTGATCGTCGTCCACTAGATTCGGTGCCGTGCCCGAGGATCCGCGAGAGCCGCTCGCCCCGACGCAGGGCAAGATCAGCCTGCCCGAGCCGACGCGCTCTCCCTGGTGGGAGCTGAGCCGTCGGCTGCTGCTCGCCGTGGCGATCCTGGTCGGCACCTGGATGCTGGTCTATGTCGAGCGCAGCGAGTACCGCGACGCCAACGACCCCGAGCACGACTACTCCGTCAGCCTGACCGACGCTCTCTATTACACGACCGTCACGCTCAGCACCACGGGCTATGGCGACATCGCCCCGGTCAGCGAGCGGGCGCGGCTGGTCAACACCTTCATCATCACCCCCGCCCGCATCGGCTTCCTCGTGCTGCTGATCGGCACCACCCTGGAGGTGCTCGCCTCCCAGGGCCGCGAACAGTTCCGGATTGCCCGGTGGAGGCGCAGGATGTCCGACCACATCGTGATCATCGGCTATGGCACCAAGGGCCGCAGTGCGGTCGAGACGCTGGTCAACAACGGCCTGAGCCGCGAGGACATCGTCATCGTCGACCCGGGCGCGGTCGCGCTCCAGGACGCGCAGAGCGACGGTGTCGCGATCGTCACCGGTGACGCGACCCGCCGCGAGGTGCTGCTGCGCGCCGGGGTCGCCCGGGCCACCCAGGTCATCATCACCACCGACCGNNGACGACTCCAACGTGCTCGCCACGCTCACCGTGCGCCAGCTCAACCCCGACGCCTGGATCGTCGCGGCGGTGCGCGAGGAGGAGAACTCCCCGCTGATGAAGCAGTCGGGCGCCAACTCCGTCATCACCTCCTCCGATGCTGTGGGCCGACTGCTGGGCCTCTCGACGCTCTCGCCGATGCTCGGCTCGGTGATGGAGGACCTGCTCAGCTATGGGGAGGGCCTCGAGGTCGCCGAGCGCGACCTGCTGCTCGGCGAGGTCGGCAAGCAGCCCCAGTCGTTGCCCGACCAGGTCATCTCGGTGATCCGCGACGAGCGGGTCTATCGCTACTTCGACCCGGTCGTGAGCCAGCTGGCGCGCGGCGACCGGCTGATCGTCGTACGCCCGGCCCAGGAGCTGCCGTGGGCGCCCCGCCCCGGCACCCACGGCGAGGAGTCGTCGGTCGACGAGGGCTGAGGGCGCC
>JAGQUE010000553.1:0-1844 GCA_020438665.1 Nocardioidaceae bacterium
CCACGGCGAACCCCTTGCCGGCCTCCCCGGCCCGCGCGGCCTCGATGGTGGCGTTGAGGGCGAGCATGTTGGTCTGCTCGGCGATGGCGGCGATGACGTGGACCACCTCGCCGATCTCGTCGGAGGACTCACCCAAGGCAGCAACCGTCGCGGTGGTCTCGCCGGCGGCCCGGGCGGCCTCGGCGGCGATGCCGGCGACCGTGGTGGTGTTCTGGGAGATCTCGCGGATCGATGCCCCCATCTGCTCGGCTCCGGCGGCGACGGACTCGATGCTCTCGGTGACCTCGTGGGCGGCGCTCGTCACAGCGGACGCCCGGTCCTGGGCGCCCTGCGCGCTGCGCGCGAGGATGTCGGTGGTGCCCGCCAGCTCGGCGGCGGTGCCGTCCAGCTGGTGGACCGCCGCCGACACCTCGGCGACCACCGATCCTGAGCGGTCCAAGGTGTCGTTGAGGGCGCCGGCGAGCTTGTCCAGCTCCGTGCGGCCGCGGCCGGCGTCGAGCCGGGTGCCGATGTCGCCGCTGCCCAGCAGGTCGGCGGCGCGACAGATCGGTCGGATGATGCTCTGGGCCATGAGCAGTGCCAGGCCGGTCACGACGATGACGATGGCGAGCGCGCTGAGCGCCAGGAGTCGCAGGTCGCGGAGCGCAGCCTGCCGTACGTCGTCGACATAGACGCCCGACCCGACGACCCAGCCCCAGGGCTCATAGCCCGCCACATAGGACACCTTGGGCTGCGGCTCGTCGACGTCCGGCTTGGGCCACTGATATTCCACGAACCCCGCGCCGTCGGCGTTGACCACGTCGACCATGTCCACGAACAGGTGCTTGCCGTCGGGGTCGGTCTTGCCGCTCAGGTCCGTCCCGTCCAGCGACGGGTCGATCGGGTGCATCACCATCGTCGGCGTCAGGTCGTTGATCCAGAAATAGCCCTTGCCGTCGTCGTAGCGCAGAGCGCCGACCGCGGCCTTCGCGGCGGCCTGGGCCTCGGCCTCCGTCAACGTCCCGGCCTCGGCCTGGGCGCCATAGAACTGCACGACGGCGAGCGCGGTCTGGACCACCGAGGCGGTGGCGGCCTTGCGCTCGGACATGATCCTCGCGTGGTCCTGGAGCGCGGCGATCGCGGCCACTCCGGCCAGGCCGAGAGCGGTGATGACGACGATCGCGAAGAGGCGAGTGCGGATCGTCAGGGCCGAGAGTCTGTGCATGGCTGGTCCCTGGGGCTCGGAATGCGTTTCAGGGCTTATCGGCCGACTCGGGAGGCTTCTTAGCAGCGAACGCACCATCGATCGCTGTTGCCTGCCCGGTCGGAGGCCTATGCTCGGCCGGTGGCACCCGGCCGGACCGATCCGTGGCGGCGCGATCCGCTCGCCTCGAAACCCATCCGAAATCCGACGCCGCTAGCCTCGACAAGCGCCCCGGGCCCCGACCGATAGAGTCCCGGCGCCCACACCTCTCGGGAACCAACCATCGGGCGACTCAACCCCCAAGAAGGAACACCATGCGCACCATCTCTCTGCGGAAGGGTCTGCTGGCTCCAGCCGCGCTCATGACCGTCGCCGCGCTCGTGCTCGGCGGCTGCGCCAACAACGAGACCGACACCGCCACCGACAAGTCCAGCGCCGCAGGCGACGTCACCGTCGACGAGGCGGCCGCGGCCAAGCTGCCGCAGGACATCAAGGACGCCGGCGTCATCGCGATCGGCATCGACCCGACCTATCCGCCCAACGAGTACAAGGACGCCAACGGCGCGCCCATCGGCTGGGAGGTCGAGCTCATGGACGCCATGGCGGCCAAGCTGGGCGTCAAGACCACCTATACGGTCGCCAAGTTCGACAACATCATCCC
>JAGQUE010000553.1:1904-2875 GCA_020438665.1 Nocardioidaceae bacterium
GTCGACATGGTCGACTACTACACCGCCGGCATCCAGTGGGCGACGCTGAAAGGCAAGACCGTCGACCCGGCCACCGCCTGCGGCATCACGCTGGCCGTCCAGAACGGCACCACCCAGCAGCTCGACGACGGCCCGGCCAAGTCCAAGGCCTGCACCGACGCCGGCAAGCCCGAGATCAAGCTGCTCGGCTATGACACCCAGGACGACGCCACCGCCGCCGTGACGCTCGGTCGCGCCGACGCGGTGTCCGCCGACTCCCCGGTCATCCAGTACGCCGTCAAGCAGTCCGGCGGCAAGCTCGAGCTCTCCGGCGATGTCTATGACATCTTCCTCTATGGCATGCCGGTCGCGAAGGACAAGGCCGGCCTGGCCGACGCCCTCGTCGCGGCGCTCGACTCGCTCAAGGCCGACGGCACCTATCTGAAGATCCTCGAGGCCTACGGTGTCCAGCAGGGCGCGCTCGACGCGTTCGAGATCAACGGCGCCGACCGCTAAGTCATGACGACGTCGGCGACGACCCCGGGGGCCGCAGTGCCCCCGGGGTCCACCCCGGAGGACGGGGATGTCATCAAGGCGATCCCGCTGCGCCACCCGGTCCGGGCACTTCTCGGCATCCTGATCCTGGCGGCGCTGGCGATCTTCTTCTTCGACGCGGCCACCAACCGGCCGGCGTACGACTGGTCGGCCGTCGGCAAGTATGTCTTCGACCGCCGCATCTCGGCGGCCGCCGTCAACACCTTGACCCTGACGGTCCTGTCGATGTTCTTCGCGATCATCCTGGGCATCGTCCTGGCGGTCATGCGGATCTCGCCCAACCCGATCCTCAAGTCCGTGGCCTTCGGCTATCTGTGGGTCTTCCGCGGCACGCCGGTCTATGTGCAGCTCGTCTTCTGGGGGCTGTTCCCGACGATCTATCAGACGCTGTTCCTCGGCGTCCCGTTCACCGACGTCGGCTGGAGCATCTCGCCACA
>JAGQUE010000554.1 GCA_020438665.1 Nocardioidaceae bacterium
TTCGTGATGCTCGGCTTCTTCATGCTCCAAGTCATCGGCGGCATGATCCGACGAGAACCCGCCGCGCTCTCACGAGCCGCACTTGGGCTGGCCAAGTCGATCCTCGGTTCCTTCGTCGCCCTCGCGTTGCTCGCCACCGCCTTGGAGATCACCGACCAGCTGTGCATCGGCATCGTCAACGCCGCCGGGACCAACATGGCGCAGATGGGCGACCGCATAGCCCTCCTGACCACCGGCCTCGTCGGGCTCAACCTCGCGGCCCCGGGTGCGGGCGCGATCCTGACGATCTTCATCGCGGGCCTCGCCATCGGTGCGGCCGGGATCGTCTGGATCAGCCTGCTCGTCCGCAAGGCGCTGCTGCTCATCGCGATCGTGTTCGCGCCGATCGCAATGGCCGGATCGAGCTGGGACCACACGCGCACCTGGGTGAGCAAGTGGGCCTCGTTCGTGATCGCACTGATCATCTCCAAGGTCGTCCTGGTCGTGATCTTCCTGCTCGCCACCGCGCAGGTCTCCGCACCCATTGACGGCGACATCCAGTCCGTCTCCGAGCCCATCGCTGGCGTCGTCCTGATGCTGATGGCTGGGTTCGCGCCGTACATGACCTACAAGGCGATCAACTTCATGGGCTTCGACATGTACCACGCGATGTCGGCCGAGCAGGAGGGCAAGGCGGCGCTCAACCGGCCTATGCCCATCCCGATGAACCGTGCCCCCAGTTCCCAGCCGAGCAAGGTGCTCGACGGCGGGTCGGGCGGCGGATCTAGTGGCTCCGGCGGGTCGCCCACACCGCCCACACCTGCTACCGGGTCGGGGCCGTCGACGGGGGCCGCTGGCGCATCGTCGGGAGGTGGCGGCGGAGCAGCCGCTGGTGGCGCGGTTGCGGGCGGCGTCGTTGCCGGAGTCGTCGTCGCCAAGGAAGCCGCGACCGCTGGTGTCCGCACTGGCAAGGCCGTCGGCGGCGCAGCCTCACAGCAGGCCGACGCCGTTGACCAAACGCCGACCGCACCGTCCGGGGCACCGCTGCCTCCCCACGTCGCGGACTCCGTGCCCGCCCAGACCAATGGCAAGAAGGGCTGAGCGATGAGCAACCACGCGACTGCACACGATTACGAGCTCGCTCCAGTGAAGTTCTCCCGCCTCACCCGGCGCGGCGTGCTCCTCGGCTTGTCCGGGTCGCAGCTCGTCGTGGTCGGCATCGGCGCGCTCGTCCTGGTCTCCGCGCTCTACTTCGGAGGCGGCGGGGCACTGTTGTACGTCGTCCCGATCCTGCTGGTCTGCGCCGCGCTTGCCTTCGTCGGTGTCGGTGGTCGCAAGATCGTCGAGTGGCTCCCCGTGGTCATCAAGTGGCTGTGGCGCTCGACCGGCGGGCAACTGCTATTCCGTCGTCGCGTCGTCAAGCCACGACCCGCGGGCACGCTGTCGTTGCCGGGCGACGCCGCTCGGCTGCGCCAGTGGTTCGACCCCGAGTCCGGCGCAGTGATGGTCCACGACCCCCACGCAGCAACGCTGACGGCCATCGTCGGCGTCACCCACCCGGCGTTCATCCTTCTCGACCCCCTCGAACAGCAACGCCGGGTCACGAGCTGGGGTCGCGTACTCGCCACAGCGTGCCGCTCGGGACGCATCGCCTCGTTGCAGGTCATGGAGCGGACCCTGCCCGACTCCGGCAAGGGCCTCGCGGAGTGGTGGTCGCAGCACGGCCGTCACGACGACTCCTGGACGTCGACGACGTACGGCGAACTCATCAACCGCGCCGGGCCCGCCGGCGAGCGTCACGCCAGCACCGTCTCCATCTCGCTCGACATGAAGGCCGCCGGACGTGCGATCCGGGCCGCCGGTGGAGGCAACCGAGGAGCCGCGGCTGTGCTGCGTCAGGTGATGTCGACCATGACCGCAGCGCTACGGGCCGCCGACCTCGCGCCGTCAGGCTGGCTGGGACCGGGCGACCTCGCCGTCATCCTGCGCTCGGCGTACGACCCCGTCGTCGCCGGTGCTTTGGAGCGTCACGGCGACCTGGGCCGGGACCTCGCCACCGCCGGACCAGTGGCCGTCACGGAGAACTGGTCGAGCGTGCGCTCCGACTCTGCGCACCACTGCGTGCTCTGGATCAGCGAATGGCCAAGATCCCTCGTCTATCCGGGCTTCCTCGCGCCGGTGCTGCTTTCGTCTGGGGTACGACGCACGTTCACGCTGCTCTTCACGCCGATGCGGACCGATCAGGCCGCACGCGACATCCGCAAGAAGAAGACCGAGTACATCTCCGACGCCGCCCAACGGCAGCGCATCGGCCAGATCGAGGACGCCCAGCAGTCCGCCGAATACAACGACATCCTCCAGCAGGAAGCCGACCTCACCGCCGGCCACGGCATCCTCCGCACGACGGGCCTCATCGCGATCAGCGCCCAAGACCCCGGCGAGCTGGAGCGGGCCGTCGCCGACATCGAGCAGGCCGCGATCCAAGCCTCCTGCGAGACGAGGCGGCTCTGGGGCCAGCAGGCCCAGGCGTTAAGTGCTACAGCACTGCCGCTGTGTCGGGCCGTCTAAGAAGTT
>JAGQUE010000048.1 GCA_020438665.1 Nocardioidaceae bacterium
CGCAGAGAGCTGCGCAGCCTGTTCGGCCGTCCCGAGATCGCCCGGATCACGCCTCCGGGAGGCTGAAGCGACGGCCCTCGACCGCCGCGAGCACCCGGGACGTCACCGACTCGACCTGGGCGATCTCCTCGGCGTCGAGCTTGCCGCGCCACGACTGCGCCACCTCGGCGGGGGAACGGTGGAGCTGGTGGAGCCGGGAACCCGAGGTCGCGGCGGGTGCGTCGCCACCGTCGTGCATCTCCCGCTCCGTCTCGGCGGTCGATGCGAGGCCGAGCTCGGTGAACAACGCCGCGACCGCGGGAAGGCCGCCTCCGGCGATCTCGTGGTGGGCGAGGAACAAGGAGCCCGGCGCCGCGTCCAGGTCGATGAGGGCCAGGGCCTGCAGGACGCCCCAGAAGACGCCCATCCGCTCGGCCTCGGTGAGTGCGGCGGCGCCACGGTCCCACGCCGCGCCCAGCTCGGGGAAGAGATCGGCCGCCTCGGGGACGAACGCGGCTATCTCGTCGAGGTCGGGCTGCCATCCCATCCGGCGATAGCTCGTGAGTACGGCGCCGGGGTGTCGATAGACCTGCAGCGCGCGGGCCCCGGTCACGGCGGCGATCGCGGGCGTCGAGAGCATGGCGAACGGGTCCTTGACGACCAGCCGGGCCCACGGCAGCGGGCCGCGCCACTGGTGACGCCCATAGCGGCCATAGGTCCGCAGGTTGCGGCCCGCATAGGTCGACCGCAGCACCCGGCGCTGTCGAGCCGTAAGCTCGGTGAGCCGGGCCCACCCGGTCAGCGTGCCACCGAGGGCATACTGCCGCCCGCGCGGGTTCATCGGCTCGCGGCCGGCCAGTGCGGTGCCGGGTGCGGTCGCGAGCAGACGGGCCGCCCAGGTGGTCCCCGACCGCGGCACGCCCGTCACCAGCAGGGGGCGTCGGTCGTTCATGGCAGTCATCCTGCCTGACACGGTGTCCCTCTCACGACGGATCCCAGCGGGTCGAATCGGCGACCCGCCCCTCGGCGGGGGTCCGGCGCAGTGAGCCGGACCCCCGCCCCGGGATCACGCCACCGTCACCTGCGTGGTCACGGTGGTGGCCTTCCCCCAGCCATCGGTCACCGTGAGCGTGACGGTGTAGGTCCCGGCCGAGGCATAGGTCTTGGCCGGCGACGTGGCCGTGCTGGTGGTGCCGTCCCCGAAGTTCCACAGTCGGGTGATGGCGTCACCGTTGGGGTCGGTCGAGTTGACGCTGCTGAACGTGCACGCCAGGCCAGTGCAGACCGGGGTCTCGATCACCGCGTTGGGCGGCTGGTTGGTCGGCGGCTCGGCGATTGTCACCGTCCGCGTCACCGTGGTCGCCTTGCCCCAGCCATCGGTCACCGTCAGCGTCACCGTGTAGGTGCCGTCGGCCGCATAGGTCTTGCTCGGCGAGGTCGACGTGCTGGTGGTGCCGTCCCCGAAGTCCCACAACCGTGAGATCGAGTCGCCGGCGTTGGGGTCGGTGGACTGGCTGCTGGTGAAGCTGCACACCCGGGCGTTGCAGGTGGGCACCCCCATCACCGCGTTGGGTGCCACGTTGCTCGGCGGCTCGGTGATCGTCACCGTCTGGGTCGCTGTCGACGTCAGCAGGTACTCGTCGGTCACCGTCAGCGTCACCGTGTAGGTGTTGGCCGAGGTGTAGGTGCGGCTCACCACCGATCCGGTGCCGGTGCCGTTGCCGAAGTTCCAGCTGTAGGTCGCCGCCGACGGGTTCTCGTCGGTGGTGGACGTGGCGTCGAACCCGCAGATGTTGTTGTTGCAGTTGACCGTGAAGGCCGCCACCGGCGGGTTGTTGGCCGGGTGGGTCACCGTCACCGTCGCATCCAGCGACGGGTCGGTGGTGAACCCGTGGTTGTCCACGCCCCGCACCCGGACGGTGTAGTCCCCGTCAGGGATGACCGGCGTCGTGTAGGAGTAGTTGGACCCCGGCGAACCTGGGGAGTTGAGGAACGCCGAGCGCCAGCTCTCGTTGGTGCTGGTGAAGTTGCCGCTGGAGTTCATGTACATCCCGGCGCTGTTGCGCACCGCCACCTGGACCGAGGCGATCGAACGGTCGTCCTCGACCCGTCCGGTGACCGGGATCCGGCCCTCGGTGTAGGTCTCGCCGCCCTGAGGCACCCGCAGGTTCTCGTTGAACACCGGGGCGACGTCGCCCGGGTAGATCTCGTAGCGGGCGGTGGCGCCGCTGGTCGACGTGTCGATCTGGCCGACGGTGTCGTAGGCATAGGCCGTCACCGACCAGTCACCCTCGACCGGCAGGTCCCGCGACAGCGAGAACGTCGTGCTCGTGGCGCCCGGCGAGTCCAGCGTGGCGTTGATCTCGGCGTAGGCCGCCGAGAGTGTGCCGTTGGGCTGGAGGTAGCGACGGGTGTCGTTGTCATAGACGGTCAGCCCGACGTGGTCGACGCCGTTGTCGTCGGTCGCCGTGCCGGTGATGTCCAGGTGCAGCACCTGGCCGCCGGTGATGGTGCCGGTGACGTCGAGCAGGCCGTCAGGCGGCGTGTCGCCCGGGACCTGAGCGGTGAGCGTCAGCCGGCCCTGGTTGGACGACGAGGTGGTCAGACCGATGTCGTCGTTGGCCCGAACCCGGAAGTCGTAGCTGCCCGGTGTCAAGGTGAACGGCGTGGTCCAGGACCAGTTGGCGCTGTCGCCGTTGAGGTTGATCGCCGTGATGCGGTACCAGCCCGCGCTCAGCCCCACCCCCCAGGTGCCGTCGGAGGCGAGCGCCTCACGGGTCGTGGTGTTGCGCAGGAAGATCTCGACGTTGGCGAGCCCCTCGTCGTCGGTGGCCGTGCCCGAGAACGTGATCGGGTTGCCCGGGGTCACCGACACAGGAGCTGTCGCGTTGGGAGGGACCATCAGCGCGGGCTGGGTGATCGTCACCGTCGGCGCCAGGCCCGTCGAGCTCACCGTGAAGTCGCGGGTGAACTCGTCGAGCGAGGACTGCCCGCTGGTGTCGCGCGGCGTGACCGCGATCCGCCAGACGCCCTCATAGGGGACCGTCACCTCGGTCGACCAGGTGGTGCTGACCGCGTCGACGACGTCGGGGGCGATCGAGAACGAGTTGTAGTTGGCGCTCACGGTGCCGTTGTCCTGCAGGAACAGCGAGGCGCCGTTCTTGATGACATAGCCGATCGAACGGACCCCGACGTCATCGGTGGCCGTGCCGGTGATGGTGAAGGTCGTCGACGGAACGATGCCGGACGGGCCCGTCACGCGCGCCGACGGCGGGGCGTCGGTGATGCTGAACGTCTCGAACTTCTTGATCGCCTTGGACGGGTCGCTGGTGCCGTTGGTGCCGAACGTCTTGGCCAGCACCTTGAGCGAGCGGTTCTCGACGATCGTCAGGGGCAGTGACCAGTCGGTCTGCGTCGCGCCGGGGCTGGCCAGGTTGACGTTGATGGTGTTGGCTGCGCCCCAGGTGACCAGGTCGTCTTGCAGGTAGCGGTTGGAGTCGCGGTCCTGCAGCTCGAGCTGGACGCGCTGGACTCCGCTCGTGGCGCGGGCGGTGCCATCGATGACGAACTCTTCTCCGCCAGGCTTGACACGACCCTCGATCGGGTTGGTGATCGTGGTCTCGTTGGCGCCCGAGGCTGGCGCGTTGGCGAACAGGTAGACCGCAAGGCGCCCGACGTTGGCGCCGCCCTGGGTGTTGCCGTCGCCGCCGGTGATGACGCCCCGCGGGGTGGCGAGCATGGCCTTGTTGCCCTCGAAGGAGTTGGACCCGGGGTTCCACTCGAGCGCCTTGCCCTCGGAGTTGCTCAGCACGCCGATGTGGTCGCGGCGGACCACGTCATCGCCCAGGCCGTAGCCCGAGAGCCCCTGGCCGGTGCCATAGCCGACGTTGTCCAGACCCGGCCACGGGTCCTTGGCCGTGGGCGACTCGTTCCAGGAGAAGTGGCCACCGATATAGACGCCCTGCTCGGTGATGGCCGCGGAGTAGATGCTGTCGAAGCAGCGCGAGATCCAGATGGGCTCGACGAAGTCGTTCCCGTCCAACGGGAGCGCCACGACGGTGTCGTTGATCGGCGGCCGGTCGCCGCCGGAGCCGCTCGTGACGACCAGGAACGAGTCGTCGGGGGCGATGTCGCCGGCATAGGCGCGCTGGATGCCGCCGACGTATTGCAGGTTGTCCTCCCACAGCCGCGTGCGCCACGGCAGCAGGTCGCCACTGGCGACGTCGATGAGGCCCACGCCGTAGCGGTCCTGGCCGTCGATCTGACGACCGGTGTGGACGACCATCAGCTTGGTGAGGTCGTGGCTGAGCTTGAGCTCCTGGACGTTGAGCGAACCGTTGGGGCCGATGCCGCCGGTGATGTCGTTGCTCCAGGTCCCGGCCGGGTTGCCGTTGGTGCGGCCCAGCAGGGCGCCGGTGGTGGCGCTGACCGCGGCCAGGCCGCGGTGGTTGGCTCCGTTGATCCGGGTGAACTTGCCGCCGAGGAACACCGTGTCGTTGGTGGCCTCGAGCTCGGTGCCGGCGCCGTCGGCGTCGGCCGTCCATCCGGTGACGGTGGCACCCGTGGTCGGGTTGATCGAGGCGAACTTCTTCTTGGCGACCCCGTTGACGGAGTTGAACGTCCCGGCCACGAAGAGCTTGGTGCCGTCCGGGCTGGCCTCGATGTCGTTGACGCCGCCACCGGAGAAGGTGGGCCGGAAGTTCGCGTTGACCAGGCCGGTGGTCAGGTTGAACGACGCCAGGAAGCGCTGGTTGTAGGAGGTGTTGCCGCCGGTCGTGTTGGCGATCGACGAGAAACCGCCCGCGACATAGACGGTGTCGCCGATGTATTCGAGGTCCTCGATCTCACCCGTCGTGATCTTGGGCATGTTCTTGGCCACGATGTCGGGCACGACCGCGGTGTGGCCGGGGCCGGGGACGCCGGCCTGCGTGATGGCCTGCTGGGTCGTCGAGTTGGTCAGGCTGGCGTCGCTCACGGTCAGGGTGACGGTGCGCGTGCCGGCGGTCGCATAGGTGCGGCTCGTGGTGACCCCGGTGCCGGTGGTGGTGTCGCCGAAGTTCCACGCATAGGTGAGCGGGTCACTGTCGGGGTCGGAGGACGCGCTGGCGTCGAAGGAGCAGGTCAGCCCGGCGCAGCTCGCGGTGAAGCTCGCCACCGGCGGGTTGTTGGTGGGCGTGCCGGTGTCCTCGAGGGGGCTGACCACCACGGAGTAGCGCACCGAGCGGCTCACGGCGGCGCTGGTCGTGGCGGTGCGTGCCGGAGCGGTGCCGGTCGCCACGGCGCCGTTGGAGTCGCCGAGGACGCTGCTGATCTTGCCGCTGCCGGTGGCGGCGCCGGTGGAGCGCTGTGTCACGGTGCCGGGAACGGTCCAGGTGACCGTGTTGGCCGACTTCTCCGACCAGTAGTTGACCAGCCAGGAGTTGGCGTCGGACACCGCGACGGACGGGGTCGCGTGGCTGCTCGAGGAGGTGTTGGTGACGGCGCTCGCAGAGGAGGTGACCTCGGCGGTGCCGCCGGACGAGCGGTAGGCCGTCACGGTCATCGTCGACTTGACGCTCTTGCTCGTGGTCACGGTGACCCGGGCGCCGTCATCGGTCGACGTCGCCGTCTTGGTCCAGGCTCGCCCGGAGACGCCGTTGCCCGTCTGGGTCTGGAGCTGGGTCCAGCCCGCCAGGTTGTTGATGGTCGCCGTCGACGAGTTGGTCGTCAGGAACAGCACGAGCGCGTCGCCCGGCTGCACGGACGCCGGGATCGTCACCCGGTGATTGCTCCGCGCCCCGGCCGTGGTGGCCGACGCGACATAGGACAGGTCGCCGGGCGCAGCCGACGCCGATGGCGCCAGTGCGACGGTGGCTGCCATCGAACCGATGGCAATCAGGACAGCGACGAACGAACGCGACAAACGGGTCAACCCCATGACAAAGCCCCCACCTAGGCTGCCGAACCCCACGCCGGCAGCATCCCCACGAAGACGGCAAGACTAACCGGTCATCAATCCCTTTGGTAGGGCCGACTGGGCAAATCTTGGCTCGGTTCGCGTGTGGGCTTGTCCGGACGGCTCCGTCACGACGGATCCGGACCTGCGACACTTCGGTCGTGACCGATTTCGACGAGACGACGGCAGACCCCGCAGGTCTAGACGACCACCACCTGGCCGCCTGGTTGGCCACCCGGGCCGGAGAGCGCCTGCTCGAGGTGCGCACCGAGGGCCTGGAGGGCCGGGAGCTCAAGGACGCCGGTGACCGAGCGGCCCACGAGCTGCTGATGGACCTGCTCGCCCACGTGCGTCCCGGCGACGCCGTGCTCTCCGAGGAGGGCAAGGACGACCCGATCCGGCTGACCTCCGACCGGGTCTGGATCGTCGACCCCCTCGACGGGACACGCGAGTTCTCCGAGCCGCCGCGCGACGACTGGGCCGTCCACGTCGCACTGTGGGAGCGAGGTGCACTGGTCGCCGGCGCCGTCGCGCAGCCGGCGCTCGGTGAGACGTTCAGCACCGCGGCGCCGCCCAGCATCCCGCCCCGCACGTCGGCCCGCCCGCGCATCGCGGTGTCCCGGACGCGGCCGCCGGCGTTCGTCCAGGCCCTCGCGGAGGTCCTCGACGCCGAGCTGGTCCCGATGGGGTCCGCCGGGGTCAAGGTCATCTCGGTGACCAGGGACATCACCGACGCCTATGTGCACGCGGGTGGCCAGTACGAATGGGACAACGCGGCCCCGGTCGCGGTCGCCCGCGCCGCCGGTCTCCACTGCTCCCGCGTCGATGGGTCCGAGCTGATCTATAACCAGGAGAACGTCTCGTTGCCCGACCTGATCGTCTGCCGCCCGGAGCTGGCCGAGCCGATCCTCGCGTTCATCCGCGAGCACGGCACGGACTGACACGTCGGCCCACCGGGGTGGTCACGCGACAGCTGCTCATGGACGCCGACGGCGTTCTGCAGGTCTTCAGCGGTGGGTGGCCCGACGCCTTCGCGCCGTACGTCGGGGAACGCGCGGACGAGTTCGCCGACCGCATCCTCGACCTCGAGGCGCCCGCGCTGGCAGGACGGGAGCCCGTCCTCCCGATGCTGGGAGAGCTGCTCCGCGAGTTCGGCGTCACGGCGGACCCGGCCGCCGTCCACGACGACATCTGGCTGCGCATCGAGGTCGACGGCGAGGTGCTGGCGCTGGTGCGCGAGCTGCGGGCGAGCGGCGTCCGGGTGCATCTCGCCTCCAACCAGCGTGCCGAGCGGGCCGAGGTGATGCTGCACCGGCTCGGCTATGCCGACGAGTTCGACGGCCTCTTCCTGTCACATGCCCTCGGTGCCGTGAAGCCGGACCCGGCGTTCTTCCGGGCTGTCGTCGACGACCTCGAGGTGGCTCCTGCCGACCTCATCCTCGTCGATGACAACGCCGCCAACATCGCCTCCGCCGCAGGCCTCGGGCTGGGCGCCGTCCACTGGTCGGTCCACGAGGACCGCGCCTCACCACGCCGGGCCCTCGGCGAAATCGGGTTCCCGGCCTGAGGGGCGGCTGGGCCAGACTGGCCGCATGACCTCCTTCGTCTCGCACACGACCGTGGACTGTCACGACGCCTACACGCTGTCGGAGTGGTGGAAGCAGCTGCTGGGCTATGTGGACCTCGACGGCGACCCCAACCTGCCCGGCCACGAGGAGTGCATGATCCGCGACCCCGACACCGGCCACCTGATCTTGTTCATCGAGGTGCCCGACACCAAGAGCGCCAAGAACCGGCTGCACTTCGACCTCCGCCCGCGGAGCGGCACCCGCGACGAGGAGACCGAGCGGGTGCTCGCCCTGGGGGCCACGCTGGTCGAGGACCACCGCGGGGACTTCGGGCCCGGCACCGGGTGGGCCGTCCTGGCCGATCCGGAGGGCAACGAGTTCTGCATCCTCCGCTCCGAGGCCGAGGTCGCTGCGCCGTCGTCCTGACGGCGTATCACCGCGCCCTCGCGGTGCCTCCTCCTGGACATGTCAGGTCTTCAACCCGGCTCGCGTCATGGTGAGCCAGGTCACACGTCTCATGGTTGGCCGCTCGGAGCCGATGGGAGGAAGACCGAGCAGCGAGAGGAGGCCAGGACCATGTGGGACAACGTCGACGAGCAGCACACCCTGCTCACGCGCGATCGCCCCTGCCTCGAGTGCGGGCACGCGATGCACACCTACCTGCCGTGCTCCGACTCCTGCGACTGCCGGCCGGCGCTGCCGGTCAACCGCGGCAAGGTCGCCTGAACGCCTCGGCCGTACGGCGCCGGGCAGCGGCCCGACAGGGGCGCCCGGAACCGAGTCCGCCGCACGGCCGTCCCATGGGCATGACCACCTCGCTGGACCGTCGTCACCTGCTCCGCCTGCTCGCCCTCGCGTCGGTGGGCGCTGCCGCCGCGCCGGCCCTCGCCGCCTGCGCCGGTGAGCAGGACCCGGGGCCGACGGCGGCCGGCGACCTGGGGCTCGTCGCCGCCACGGTGGACCGGTCGGCAGGCGACGCTGCGTCGATCCCCGCCGTCGCCACGGCGATGTCGGCTTTTGCCGGCCGGCTCTATGGGGCGCTGAGCTCCGGTGACGGCAACCTCGCGCTGTCGCCGTACTCCATCGCCGTCGCGCTCGGCATGGTGCTCAACGGTGCCGGGGGCGCCACGGCCAGCCAGATGGAGTCCGTGCTGGGGCTCGGGGGCGGGCTCGATCTCACCGCCTTCAACGGCGGACTCAACGCGCTGACCCAGGAGATCGACGGGCTGGCCGGCCCGGTCAGGCGGGGGGACGGCAGCTCCGCCGAGATCGCCCTCGCCACCGCCAACCAGCTGTTCGGTGACCGCTCGGTCTCGTGGGCGCCGGACTTCCTGGACGTGCTGGCCCGGGAGTTCGGCGCAGGCATGCGCGTCGTCGACTTCGTCACCGCCACCGAGCAGGCCCGCACGCTGATCAACGACTGGACCGCCGAGCAGACCCACGACAAGATCCCCCAGATCATCCCGGAGGGTGTCCTCGACGCGCTCACCCGGCTCGTCCTCGTCAACGCCATCTATCTCAAGGCGCCGTGGGAGACGCCGTTCATGGCGGGGTCCACGGCGCCCGGTGACTTCCACCGCGCCGACGGCTCGGTCGTCTCGGCGGACCTCATGCACGGGGTGGCCCAGGGCTCCCTGCTCCATGGCCAGGGCTGGCAGGGCGGCCGACTCCTCTATGCCGGCGGCACGCTCGCCATGACGGTGGTCGTGCCCGAGGCCGACCGCTTCGCCGCCGTCGAGGGCAACCTCGTCGCCGAGGGCGTGCAGGCCGTGCTGGTCGAGCCGGGCCCCGGAGAGGTGATGCTGACCCTCCCGAAGTGGACCTTCCGCTCCACGAGCCCCCTCAGCGGCGCGCTCCAGGGCCTCGGGATGGTGGACGCCTTCGACTCCGGGCGCGCGGACCTCGACGCCATGACGCCCGACCCCAACGACTTCTATCTCACCGCGGTCCTCCACCAGGCGTTCATCGCCGTGGACGAGGAGGGGACCGAGGCCGCCGCCGCGACGGCCGCGGTCGCCGGCGCCACCTCGATGCCGGTCCGCGAGGAGCTCGTCGTCGACCGGCCCTTCCTGTTCGTCATCCACGACATCGCGCACGGCGCTCCGCTCTTCCTGGGCCGGGTCACCGACCCGACCGCGGGCTGACCGACTCGGTCGGGCCCCGACGTAGACTCGGGCTCACCACCCCCTGCCTCGGTTCGGCAGGGGGCTGTCGTGCTGTGCTGCCCGCGACCGTGCTGCTTCACCAGGAGACTCCGTGACCCTCACCGGCCTGATCGCCGCCGTGCTGGCCGACCCCGTGCTCGCCGAGTCGATGGCCGACGTCCGAGCGGGCGTGCTGCCGGAGCTGGACCTCACCGGTCCGGCGGCACTGCGTCCCTTCGTCGTGGCCGGCCTCGTCGACACGGGCCGGACGGTGCTCGCCGTCACGGCGACCGAGCGGGAGGCCGAGGACCTCGTCGCGACCCTGGGCAGCTTGGTCGACCCGGACACCGTCGTGCTGTTCCCCAGCTGGGAGACGCTTCCGCATGAGCGACTGAGCCCGCGCAGCGACACCGTCGGCCGCCGACTGGCCGTGCTACGCCGCCTGCGTCACCCCGGCAAGGACGCCGCCACCGGTGAGGTGCGGGTCGTCGTCGCGCCGGTGCGGTCGGTGCTCCAGCCCCAGGTGAAGGGGCTCGCAGACCTCGAGCCCGTCGAGCTCCAGCCCGGCGACACCATGCCGCTTGACGAGCTGGTCGAGCGCCTCGCGGGCGCGGCGTACAGCCGGGTCGACCTCGTCGAGAAGCGTGGTGAGTTCGCCGTCCGCGGCGGCATCGTCGACGTCTTCCCGCCGACCGAGGAGCACCCCATCCGCGTCGAGCTGTGGGGCGACGACGTCGAGGAGCTGCGGACCTTCTCGGTCGCCGACCAGCGCGCGCTCGACCTGGTCGAGCGGCTGTGGGCGCCGCCGTGCCGCGAGCTCCTCCTCACCGACGACGTACGCCGTCGCGCAGCGGCTCTCGGCCAGGCACACCCCCAGCTGCTCGAGCTGACCGACAAGATCGCGGCCGGCATCTCCGTCGACGGCATGGAGTCGCTGGCCCCGGTGCTCGTCGACGACATGGAGCTGCTCGTCGACGTGATGCCGGCCGACACCGCGGTGGTCGTCCTCGACCCCGAGCGTGCCCGCACCCGTGCCCACGACCTGGTGGCGACGAGCGAGGAGTTCCTCGGCGCCAGCTGGGCCGCTGCCGCCAGCGGCGGTCAGGCTCCGATCGACCTCGGCGCGGCGTCCTACCGCTCCCTCGGCGACGTGCGGACCCACACCTTGGCCCAGGCCAAGCCATGGTGGACGATGAGCCCCTTCGGCATCGCCGACGAGCCCGTCGCCACCACGATCCTCGACGAGGGTGCGCCGGCACGGGCCCTGGCCGCGACCCCGACCGAGGAATATCGTGGCGACCTCGAGCGCGCCGTGGCCGACGTACGAACCTGGCTGTCCGACGGCTGGCGCGTCATCATCGTGCAACCCGCCCACGGGACCGCCCAGCGCACCGTCGAGGCGCTGGGGGAGGCCGACATCGCCGGCCGCCTGGTCGACGACCTCGCGGCCGAGCTGTCCGGAGACGCGGTGGTCACGGTGACCACGGGGACGCTCCAGCACGGCTTCGTCGACGCCGACCGCGGCCTCGTCGTGCTCACCGGCGACGACCTGTCCGGCCAGTCGTCGTCCACGCGCGACATGCGCCGCATGCCCGCGCGCCGCAAGCGCCAGATCGACCCGCTGGAGCTCAAGGCCGGCGACTATGTCGTGCACGAGCAGCACGGCGTCGGCCGGTTCGTGGAGATGAGGCAGCGTGAGGTGCACGGCGCCACCCGCGAATACCTCGTCCTCGACTATGGCGCCTCCAAGCGCGGTGGCCCGCCCGACCGGCTCTATGTCCCGGCCGACAGCCTCGACCAGGTGACCCGCTATGTCGGCGGCGAGCAGCCGACCCTCGACCGGCTCGGCGGCTCCGACTGGTCCAAGCGCAAGAACCGCGCCCGCAAGGCGGTGCGCCAGATCGCGGCCGAGCTCATCAAGCTCTATGCCGCGCGCCAGGCGACCCAGGGCTATGCGTTCGGTGCTGACACCCCCTGGCAACGGGAGCTCGAGGACGCGTTCCCCTTCACCGAGACCCCCGACCAGCTCAGCACCGTCGACGAGGTCAAGGCCGACATGAGGCGCACGGTGCCGATGGACCGGCTGGTCTGCGGCGACGT
>JAGQUE010000555.1 GCA_020438665.1 Nocardioidaceae bacterium
CGGCGTCGTCGGCGGCGACGGCCTGCAGGAGCTGCTGGGATGTCGAGCTCGCCCTCGTCGAGCCTGACCTCCACCCCCAAGCGCTTCTGCTTCGTGGGGTTCGCTCGCCGGCCCGTGCAGCGGGTTGGACCGAGGACGCACAATGGGTCGGTGAGCGATGCGATGGTGAGGGCGCGGGCGCAGGTGCTGCACGACCTCGAGGCGACCCGCAACGCCGACGCCACCGCCGTCTCGATCCTCGAGGACGCCTTGTCCCAGCGGCAGTGGTGGCTCGACCAGTGGGCCGACGGGGTCGACTTCGTCGCGGGGCTTGTCGCGCAGGACGTCCAGGACGAGCTCGCCGAGACCCATGGCCGCTGGCCGGTGTGTCCGGTCTGCGACGAGGACCAGCCGCTGCACGCCCTCTATATCGACCCCGATCTCGGCGGCCCGGACCCTCACTGGGTCTGCGAGGAGTCCGGCCTCGTCGTCGCCCCGCTGGGCCACCTCCACGCCGGCCACGCCCACTGATCCCCTGCCCGTCCGGCGGATTCTCTGCCGGCTCAGCGGGGCTCGTGGTGGCGGCGCGCGGCCCGGTCGCCGAGCGTGCTCAGGGCGTCGACGACGCGGCCGGCGAATCGGGAGCTGAGCCTCAGCCGGGACCGCGCCGTCGCCCCGGACGTGCTGGGCGCGGCCGATGTCATGGCGTCGGCCGTTGCGCGCTCGGCGTGAGCGGGGTCTCGGGGGAGCGCCCGCGACACCAGACCGAGGGCGCGCACCGTCGTCGCGGGGGCCAGGCCGTGGATCCGGCGGCCGACCATGGCCAGCGGGGTGAGGTCGACGACCGGTCTTCCGGGCAGCACGCCGCCGACGATCCGGCGCGCTGCTCGCTCGGCCGAGATGCTCACCAGCGGCAACGAGCCCCCCGGGGAGAACCACGCGGCGTCGCGCTCGGCGTCGCCGGTGAAGCGGGCCGCCACGTGACCGCCGGTGCGCATCAGCCCCGGCGTGACCGACGTGGCCGTCACGCCCGTCCCGGACAGCTCCGCGTGGAGGCCCTCGGCCAGACCCACGGCCCCGAACTTGGCGACGGAGTAGGGCAGCAGGTGGGGCACGCTGATGACCCCACCGAACGACGACACGATCCCGACCCTGCCCCGGCCGGCGGCGCGCATCGCGGGGAGGACGGCGAGGGACAGGTGGACCGGCCCCCACAGCATCGTGTCCACGGCCTCGTGGACGTGGCCCAGGGTCATCGCGTCCAGCGGCCCGACCTGGATGGTGCCGGCCACGTGGAGCGCGACATCGATATGGCCCTCGTGCTCGAGGACGCGCGTGACCCAGCCCTCGACGGCGGCGGCATCGGCCACGTCGCAGACGTGGGGGACGAACGCGGGGTGCGCCTGCGCCGACGCCGCGTCGACGTGGGGCGCGGCGCTCGCGAGCTCTTCCGCGGACCGGGCGCAGCCATGCACCCGGAACCCGCGCGATGCCAGCTCGGTGGCGATCAGGAGGCCGAGGCCACGCGAGGCACCGGCGACGAGCGCCACCGGGACGGTGGGGTCGAGCGGTTCGGTCGGACGGGTCGACGCCATGGGGGCTCCTCGGCTGGGGGAGTCCTCCCGGTACCCGCGCGGGGTCCGGTCACGCGTCGGTGGGGGTCAGCCCCGGGCGAGCCGGCGCACGCCGTCCAGCAGGCGGTCGACGTCGTCGTCGGTGACATAGACCGCGATGCCCGCGCGGACGGCGCCGTCGACGCCATAGCTCTCCATGGCCTCGAGGGCGTAGTAGTTGCCGTCCCAGACGGCGATCTGC
>JAGQUE010000556.1:0-2505 GCA_020438665.1 Nocardioidaceae bacterium
CCGGCGGGACGCAGCCAGTTCTGGAACGCCGCCACGAGCACCGCGTGGGGGTTGTCGTCATAGAGCCGCTGCATGGCGCGGATCGTGAGAGCGACGTACTGCTCGTGCTCCTCCGGCGTCAGCGACCCGGTGTCGGCGTGCTGGCTGTCGAGGGTCGCGCCGTCGACGAAGTGACGACGTGCGACCACGACGTCATGGCCGCCGGCGAAGAAGCGTGTCGTCAGCCGCTCGACGTCCTCGTCGGCGACCACATCGAAGCGTCGCCGCAGCAGCCGCGTGAGCAGCGCCCGGCCCGCCGGGTCCGTGAGGTACGACGCCTGGTGGGCGACCGCCTCCGGGGTGGGCCGATAGCCATGGTTGGCCGCCCAGTAGTCGAAGGAGACGATCTCGAACAGGTTGGGGATCAACCGGAACTCCGCCACGGTGTCGTGGAGCCGCCCCGCCGGGAGCCGCACGAGCCGGTCCCACCCGGCGGCGGTCCGGACGACCCGCTCGCGCTCGGGCGGAGTCTCGTCATAGCGCCGCTCACAGAAGGCGCAGTAGCGCCCGGCGTCCTCGACCGGGATCGGCCCGGGTGTCTCGCCCGGCGGTGCGAGCGGGCGGTCGGCGCGGCCGGGCACCGTCCAGACCTGGGTCCCGGTGAACGGGTTGGTCTGCTTGACGGTGCCGTCGGTGAGACGCCGCAGGGGCGTCGGGACGGCCGGTGGCGTCACGGCACCATCCAACACCTTGGTGTTGCTAGCGTGGCAGCACCCCGCCCCCGACACGGGGCGACAGCCGATGGGACCGCGATGAAGCTCTCACACCCCCTGATGTACGCCGGCAACCCGCGGGAGGCCGCCGACCAGGTCGCCGCTCTCGAGAAGGCGGGGCTCGACACCGTCTGGGTGGCCGAGGCCTACGGCTTCGACTCGCCGACCCTGATGGGCTACCTGGCCGCGAAGACCGAGCGCGTCGAGATCGGGTCGGCGATCCTCAACATCTATTCGCGCACCCCGTCGGCGCTGCTCCAGACCGCGGCCGGTCTCGACAACGTCTCGGGCGGGCGGGCGATCCTCGGGATCGGCGCCAGCGGGCCCCAGGTGATCGAGGGCTTCCACGGCGTCCCCTATGACAAGCCGTTGGCGCGGACCCGCGAGATCATCGACCTCGTCCGCCGCGGGCTGCGCCGCGAGACGCTCACCCACGACGGCACCTTCACGCTGCCGCTGCCCGAGGGCCAGGGCACCGGGCTCGGCAAGCCGCTCAAGCTGCTGACCAGGCCCGAGCGCCCCGCCATCCCCATCTATGTCGCGGCGCTGGGCAAGAGGAGCGTCGAGAGCACGGCCACCCACGCCGACGGCTGGCTGCCGTTCCTCTTCCACCCCGAGAAGTCGGGCCAGGTCTGGGGCGACGCGCTGCGGGCCGGCCGGGCCAAGCGCGAGGAGGGCCTCGCGCCGCTGGAGATCTGCGCCGGCGGCATGGTCGCGATCGGCGAGGGCCCCGAGACCAAGGCGCTGCTCGACTTCGCCCGGCCGATGTATGCCCTCTATGTCGGCGGGATGGGCGCGCGGGGCAAGAACTTCTACAACGACCTCGCCTGCGAATACGGCTATGAGGCCGAGGCCAAGGAGATCCAGGACCTCTATCTGGGCGGCAACAAGCGCGACGCCGAGGCCGTCGTACCGACCGAGTGGCTCGAGGCAGCCAACCTGGTCGGCCCGGCATCCTATGTCCGGGAGCGCATCGCCGCCTTCGCGGAGGCCGGCGTCACCAACCTCCAGCTCATGCCGGTCGGTGAGGACCCTGCCGCCATCGTGGCCCAGGTCAAGGAGTGGGTCTCGTGACCACGAGCGCGACGGGGCCGGCCAGGCGGCGCATCTTCACCGAGGAGCACGACGCCTTCCGCGACGCGGTCGGGACCTTCCTCGACCGTGAGGTGGTGCCGTTCCACGACCAGTGGGAGGTCGACGGGGTGGTCGACCGCGACGTGTGGCGCAAGGCCGGCGACCAGGGCCTGCTGGGGCTCCAGCTCCCCGAGGAGTACGGCGGCGGCGGCACGCCCGACTTCCGTTTCAACGTGGTGATCGCCGAGGAGATGACCCGCCGCGGCGTCTATGGCTGCTCGTTCCCGCTGTTCAACGACATGATCGCGCCCTACTACCTCGCGAGCGCGACCGAGGAGCAGCGCAAGCGCTGGCTGCCGGGCCTGTGCTCGGGCGAGCTGATCGGCGCCATCGCGATGACCGAGCCGGCGGCCGGCTCCGACCTCCAGGGGATCCTGACCACCGCGGTCGACGCGGGCGACCACTACGTCCTCAACGGGCAGAAGACCTTCATCTCCAACGGCATCCTCGCCGACCTGGTGATCGTGGTCGCCCGGACCAACCCCGACGCGGGCTACCAGGGCATCTCGCTGCTCGTCGTCGAGCGCGGGATGGCGGGCTTCGAGCGCGGTCGCAACCTCGACAAGGTCGGCCAGCACGCCCAGGACACCGCCGAGCTGTTCTTCGACAACGTCCACGT
>JAGQUE010000556.1:2627-3403 GCA_020438665.1 Nocardioidaceae bacterium
CCTATGCCAAGGACCGTACGGCGTTCGGCCGGCCGATCGGCAAGTTCCAGCACAACCGCTTCCTCATCGCCGAGATGGCGACCGAGGCCCACATCGCCCGCGTCTTCGTCGACGACTGCATCGAGCGCCATGTCCGCGGCGAGCTCGACGCGGCGACGGCGTCGATGGCGAAGTGGTGGACCACCGAGCTCCAGGTCAAGCTGATGGACCGCGGTGTCCAGCTCCACGGCGGCTATGGCTACATGAACGAATATCCGATCGCCCGCGCCTACCTCAACTCCCGCGTCCAGACCATCTATGGCGGCACCACCGAGATCCAGAAGGAGATCATCGGTCGCTCGCTCGGCCTGTGATCACGGTCGGTCGCCTCCCAGGTCCGATCCCGGGGTAAACCCTGATGCCGGTTGTCGGCCCGATCTGGTGGAGTAGTCCCATGCATCGACGTATCGCCGGCACCCTGACCGGACCCGTGACCAAGTGGGTCGTCGCCGCCGCAGTGATCCTGCTGGCGGTCGCCCTGTCGCCGTTCGCGGCCAAGCTGACCGACGTCCAGAACAACGAGACCTCCTCCTGGCTGCCCGCCAGCGCCGAGTCGACCAAGGCGCTCGACAAGATGGGCGCGTTCCAGAACCCCAATGCCATCTCGACCGTCATCGCCTATGAACGCTCCTCAGGGTTGACCCCCGAGGACCTGGCTGACGCCGCTGCCCAGGCCACGGAGCTCAAGGACCTCAGGGGCGTGACCGGCGATGTGGTCGGCCCGATCCCCTCACCGG
>JAGQUE010000557.1 GCA_020438665.1 Nocardioidaceae bacterium
TCGATCGGACGGGGGTCTGCTGCGTGCTGGCCTTGCGGTGTGCCCACCGCTCGGGCGCGGTCTGAGCCGACAGGGACGGTTCAGTCCAGATGGAGGTGGAGGGCGTTGGCCAGGCGCCTGGCCGCGTCGCTGACCCGGAGGTCGGTCTTGGCGGTCTCGCGCGGATAGTCCTCATAGCGAATGCTGGGCGCGGGCTGGACGGCGGCGCGCACGGCCTGGTCGAGGGGGTCCAGCCGGAGCCTGGCTCCGACCGCCTCGGCGTCGGCGTACATCTGATGAGGACTGGCGAGCTCGTCATAGGCGAGCCGGGTGGAGGACAGGGACACGGCCATGGCCAGACGCTAGTGACTACTGATTGGTAGCCCTAGGGGTACCGATCAGTAGTGTTCGGTGACATGTCGCTGCTGATCGCCGGGTCCATCGCCACCGACCACCTGATGAGCTTCGCCGGGAGGTTCGAGGACTCCCTCGTCGTCGACCAGCTCGACAAGCTGTCGGTCTCCTTCCTCGTCGACGACCTCGAGATCCGGCGGGGTGGGGTCGCGCCCAACATGTGCTTCGGCCTGGCGCGGCTGGGCCTGCGCCCGGTGCTGGTCGGCGCGGCCGGGGAGGACTTCGCCGACTACCGCTCCTGGCTCGAGCGTCACGGGGTCGACTGCGACTCGGTCCACATCTCCGAGACCCGCCACACCGCCCGCTTCGTCTGCACGACGGACTCGGCGATGGCGCAGTTCGCGTCGTTCTATGCCGGGGCGATGGCCGAGGCGCGGCACATCGAGCTGGAGCCGATCGTGCGCCGGGTGGGCGCCCCCGACTATGTGCTGATCGGGGCCGACGACCCGGAGGCCATGCGCCGACACACCCACGAGTGCCGCCAGCGCAGCTATCCCTTCATCGCCGACCCGAGCCAGCAGCTGGCGTTCAGCGAGGGCGACCTGATCCGCGACCTGATCGACGGCGCGGCGCTGTTGTTCTCCAACGAGTACGAGTCCCACATGATCCAGGCCAAGACCGGCTGGTCGGCCGACGAGGTGCTCGACCGCGTCGGCATCCAGGTGACGACGCTGGGCGCACGCGGGGTGCGGGTCCAGGGCCGGGGCCTGGACACCGTCGAGGTCCCCGCCGTCAGCGAGGTGGAGGCGATCGAGCCGACGGGGGTCGGCGACGCGTTCCGGGCCGGGTTCCTGGCCGCCCTGGCCTGGGGCGTCGGGCTGCAGCGCGCCGCCCAGGTCGGCTGCGTGCTGGCCGCCTATGTCGTCGAGACGGTCGGCACCCAGGAGTACTCCTTCACCCACGAGCGGTTCACCGAGCGGCTGGGCCACGAGTACGGCGCGGAGGCCGCGGCCGAGATCAAGGCCCATCTGGCCTGACACTGGGACCGCCTCGCCGCGATGGCGCGGATCGCTAGCCGACGCGCCGCACGAGATAGCGCGGGGTCCCGTCCTCGGCCACATCCTCGCCGAGATAGGCCTGCTGCCGCATCCGGCACCACGCGGCGACGTCGGTGCGTGCGGCCGGGTCCTCCGCGGCGACGGCCAGGACCGATCCGACGGGTACGCCGGGCAGGGCGCGCGCGAGCTCGAGGATCGGGCGCGGGCACCGTTGTCCGCGGCAGTCGAGCTCGGTGACGGCGTCGGCGGCGTCGCTCATGCCATCCCCACCCGCGCTCGCAGCTCGGCGACGACTCCGGGCAGGACGCCGAGGAACGCCTCGACGTCGTCGGCGGTGGTCTCGCGCGTCAGGGACAGGCGAACGTTGCCGTGGGTCAGCACGCCCATCGCGGTCAGCACGTGGCTGGGCGTCAGCGTCGAGGCGGCGCAGGCCGATCCCGAGGCCACCCCGAACCCGTGCCGGTCGAGCTCGGTCACCAGCGCCTCGCCGTCGACATAGAGGCAGGAGAACGTCAGGAGGTGGGGGAGACGGGCGTCGGGGTCGCCGACCACCTCGACGTCGGGCACCGTGGCGGCGATCCGCTCACGCAGCCGGGCGACCAGGGTGTGCTGCCGGGCGGCGGTCTCGGCCCTGTCCGCGACGACCGCCTGGAGCGCCGCGGCCGCGGCGAGCGCTCCCGGCACGTTCTCGAAGCCGGCGACCCGATCGTCGACCCGGTCGTCGCCGGGGAAGGGCTGTCGCCAGCGCACGCCCTTGCGGACGAGCAGGAGCCCCACTCCGGGCGGTCCGCCCCACTTGTGGGCGGACGCCGCAGCGGCCGCCCAGGCACCCGGCAGCGGCAGGCGGCCAGCGGCCGCGCAGGCGTCCATGAACAGCGGGATCCCCAGGGCCGCCGCGACCTCCTCGACCGGCTGGATGGTGCCCACCTCGTGGTTGGCGGCCTGGAGGGCCGCCACGACCGCGGGCGTCCCGCCCCGGGCGGCGGCGAGCATCCCCTGCAGGCCCACGCGTCCGACCGCGTCGACGGCCACCTCGCGCACCTCGGCGCCGACCCACGTGAGCGCCTGGCGCACGGCGGCGTGCTCCACCGCCGGGAGAACGACCGCCCGACCCTGCCGCCGCGCGCCCCGGAGCAGGCCGAGCACCCCGCGGTGCACCGCATCGGTGCCCGAGGAGGTGAAGCTGACCTCGTCGGGACGGACGCCGAGGGCCTCGGCGACGACCTCACGGGCGTTGTCGAGCAGCAGGCGCGCCGACCGACCGGATCGGTGCAGGCGGCGTGGATCGGCGTACCCCCGGTCGAGGGCGCTCAGCAGCACCTCGCGGGCGGCCGGGTGGAGCGGCTCGGCGGACGCCGCGTCGAGATCGCGATAGGCGCCGCGGTCGCCGGCTGCCGGGGAAGTGCCCACGGTGCGAACTTACCGGGTGCCCAGAGTCAATCTTGGGCTCCTCTTAGGCTAGTCTTCCGCCTACGTGGCGTTCGAGAGAGAGGCTTCCTCGTGAGTGTGAAGCTCACCAGGCGCATGGGCCTGCCTCGGGTGACCAGGGCGTTGACCCTGTCGCTCGGAGCAGTGGTGCTGCTGCTGAGCGGGTGTTCCGCCGAGACCACCGATGAGTGGAAGCGGCTGGCGATGCCCGAGCCCGGGACCAAGGAGTCCTGGCAGATCTTCGACTTCTGGCGTTGGTCCTGGGTCGCCGCGCTGGTCGTGGGCGTGCTCGTGTGGGCGCTCATGCTGTGGGTGGCGGTCCGCTACCGCCGCAGGAGCGACGACGAGATCCCGGTCCAGACGCGCTACAACATCCCGCTGGAGATCCTCTACACGATCGCCCCGGTGATCATCGTGATCGTGTTCTTCGCCAACACGGTGAAGATCCAGCACGACATCAAGTCCGAGGTCGAGCACCCCGACCACACCATCGTGGTCACGGGGCAGCAGTGGTCCTGGACGTTCAACTATGCCGGTGAGCGCCGGGCCGACGGCACCTACGCCGGCGAGCCGGGCACCGGCGGCAAGAACGTCTATGAGGCCGGCACGACCTCCTACATCCCCACGCTGGTGCTCCCGGTCGACCAGACTGTCGAGTTCGAGCTGCACTCGCCCGACGTGATCCACTCCTTCTGGATCACCGGCTTCCTCTACAAGGAGGACGTCATCCCGGGTCGGGTCAACACCTTCCAGGTGACCCCCGACCGCATCGGAGACTTCAAGGGCAAGTGCGCTGAGCTCTGCGGCGCCTACCACTCGCGGATGCTCTTCAACGTCAGGGTCGTGTCCGAGGCCGACTACGAGGCCTACCTGCAGGAGCAGATGGCCAAGGGCTTCGTGTCCGACGCCCCGCTGCTGGGCAACCAGCTGACCACGACCCAGGCCGGTCTCGAGACCGGCGCGTCCGAGGGAGCCGCTCAGTGACTGCCACCGCCGCACACCCCACGACGACCCAGACGCCGCGCCGCCCCCTGGGTCAGCAGATCGTCCGGGTCATCACCACGACCGACCACAAGCTCATCGGCAAGATGTACCTCATCACGGCGATGGTGTGGTTCGTGCTGGGCGGCATCATGGCGCTGCTGATGCGTTCCGAGCTGGCGTTCCCGGGCACCCAGGTGGTCTCCGACGAGGTCTACAACCAGCTGTTCACGA
>JAGQUE010000558.1 GCA_020438665.1 Nocardioidaceae bacterium
CCTCGCCGCCGGCCTGCAAGGCCTCATCGGACAGTTCAGATACTGAGCGATCACACCCACTTCTCGATGCGAGAAAGACGGCGGCTCGGCTCAACTGCGCCGGCTGGCTGCCGATAAGTGACGTGGCAACCAATTCAGCGCGGGACGGTGCCGGTCCCGACCCAGAGGATGAAGGACCCCACCGTGTCCGACAAGCGCCGCAACGCACTGTCCGCTTTCGCCAACCTGAAGACCTCCGGCAAGCTGCTCGCCGGCTTCTCCGTGATGGCGATCCTGCTCGTCGTCGTCGGCGTGCTGGGGGTGACCCGGCTGGCGGCGTCGAACGCCGACCTCGAGGCGATCTATGGCAGCAACCTGCGGGCGACTGATCACCTCGGCGCCGTCAACGGCGGCTTCCAGAAGATGCGCTACGCGGCGATCGGAGTCGGACTCGGCACCGATCCAGCGGTCAAGCAGGCGGCGAAGGCCAAGATCCCCGAGGTAGACGTCCTCGTGGACGAAGCCTGGGCGGACTACCTGGCGAGCACCGACGTCGCCGAAGGCCAGTCACTGCGCGACACGTTCGAGAAGGACCTGGTCGAGTACCGGAAGGTGCGTGACGAGCAGCTCGTGCCACTGGCCATGTCCGGTGACATCGAGGGCTTCCTGTCGCTGCGCGACAAGACCTTCGGTCCGCTAGCGACCGAGATGGACGAGACGCTGGCCGCCCTGGACGAGCTCGAGAGCAGCGCCGCCACGGCCGACATCGAGGCCGCGCGGAGCGAGTACCAGAGCGCTCGTCTGCTGATCTTCGTGGTGATCGGTGTCGCGGTGCTGCTCGCGATCGTGATGGCGATGGCCCTGGGGCGGATGATCGGTCGGCCCCTGCGAGACACCGTGGGCGTCCTGGAGGGCCTCGCGGAGGGTCGGCTGGACCAGGACTTCGACCTCGATCGCAAGGATGAGGTGGGTCAGATGGCGGCGGCGCTGAAGACGGCGTTGGTTCGGTTGCGGGAGGCGATGAAGACGATCGCGTCGGACTCGCAGAGTCTGGCGGCGTCGTCGGAGGAGCTGTCGGCGGTGTCGGGTCAGATGAGTGGGTCGGCTGAGGAGTCGGCCTCGCAGGCGAACCTGGTGTCGGCTGCGGCGGAGCAGGTCTCGCGCAACGTGCAGACCGTGGCGACGGGGACCGAGGAGATGTCGGCCTCGATCCGTGAGATCGCCAAGAACGCCCAGGATGCCGCGGGGGTGGCGGCGCAGGCGGTTCACGTGGCGGAGTCGACGACGGCGACGGTGGCGGCGTTGGGTCACTCCAGCGCGGAGGTCGGCAATGTCATCAAGGTCATCAACTCCATTGCCGAGCAGACCAACCTGCTGGCGTTGAACGCGACCATCGAGGCCGCCCGGGCCGGGGAGGCCGGCAAGGGGTTCGCGGTGGTGGCCAACGAGGTCAAGGAGCTGGCCCAGGAGACGTCCAAGGCGACCGAGGACATCGGTCAGCGGATCCAGGCGATCCAGACCGACACCGAGGCTGCGGTGACCGCGATCGGGGAGATCTCCGCGATCATCGCGCAGATCAACGACACCCAGGCCACCATCGCCTCGGCGGTGGAGGAGCAGACCGCGACCACCAACGAGATGGGCCGCAACGTCGCCGAGGCCGCCACCGGCTCCAACGACATCGCCACCAACATCACCGGCGTGGCCCGCTCCGC
>JAGQUE010000559.1:0-1136 GCA_020438665.1 Nocardioidaceae bacterium
AGTTGCCCGTGCAGGTCCAGCTGACCGTGTAGTTGATGCGTGCGCTTACCGTCCACTTGTCGCCTTCGGGGTCTTCCATTTCGTCGTAGGCGTACGAGCAGTTCGTTGGGGCGTTCTCAGGCAGCCCCTTCACCCACTCACGCCCAGCGCCTACGCACGACGTGCGGTCGCCGTTGCCCATATCCCAATCGACGTAGGACGGGGCCGCCGTCAACGTCACGGTCGCTCCGCCCACGCTCAGACTGACTGACACGTCGTGCCATTGCTCGGCTGGGATCCACAACCAGTTCTTGTAGGAGATGTAGGTGTGGTACGTGGGCGGCGGCGCGATCTTCGCGTTCGCGAGCTCAAACGGCGCGCGTTCGAGTAGTTGCTGCGCGACTTGCGCAGGGTTGATGACAGCTTGGCCGTTGGGCACGTACCAGGTGTTCTCAGGAACCGAGACCGTCGGGTCACACGACCACATCTGGCCCTTGGTCGGGTCGTTGTTTCCCCAAAGTGGGCTGTCGGGCTCCGGCTGGGGGTCGAGCGGGAAGGCGTAGCAGTTGTGCGCGCTGTTCCAGATGAAGCCGTAGTCGTTGACGCAGATGCCGTCCGGCGCACCGGGGCAAGCTGGTCCGCTGGGTCCGTTGCCGCCGGTATTGCCAGGGTTCCCGGGATCGGTCGTTCCCGGTGTACCAGGGACGGTGTCCGAAAGGCAGATCCCTGTCTCGTCGACCGGGTCGGGTGGACAGTCCGCCCACGCTGGGCCGTTGGTCGTGCCGATCACCAGCACCACGGCGGTCGCCACGAACAGGGCGACCGCCGCTGCGGCTCCTACTCCGCGGCGCATGACGTCTTGTCCTTCAGATCAGTCTCGTAATACATCCAGCCGTGCTGGCCGTCGGGCTTCGTCATGGTGATCAGCAGCGGCGTAACGAGGTGCTTAGGCTTGTTGATCTTCTGCGGCTTCCCGTTGCGGGTGTAGCGAAGGGGCTCGTAGTTCGTGCATTCGACGATCACTACTTGGCCGGACTTGCCGCCGTCATTCAGCCGCACTGACTTCACGTAGGACCACAGGGCTTCCACGTCCGACTCTCGTCGCAGGCCGCCCTTCTCGTAGGTCTCCCCAAGCGTGACCATGTCGCGCTGCCACC
>JAGQUE010000559.1:1278-3732 GCA_020438665.1 Nocardioidaceae bacterium
TCGACTCCCAGTCAGCTGGCGGTCCACCAGCGTCGCCGGTCGGAGTTGCCGTTGCGCTTGTCGTTGGTGACTGGGTCGGGTCCACCGTCGGCTCGTCGTCACCCCCGCAGCTGGTCAGGGTTCCGGCAAGGGCGAGAGTGGTTGCTGCGATGAGGGTGCGCTTCATGAGCGTCCTTCCTGAGCCCGAGGCGCCCGACGTGCGGGCCTTCGGCACCAGTCTTGACGACATGGCCGACTGGTGACCGACCGCGTCGATCTGCGAGGCGGGTGCAAGGTGGTGTCCTTCCCTCCGAGTGGGGGCTTCTAACTCTGAAGACAACATGCGGGGTCGCGGATCGGACACCGCCGGCGAGCAATCTTCTGGACGGGCAATCGAACTCGGCCGTCGAGAGAGTCGACGCGCTGGTACCGGTGGCTGGTTGCAAGCGGGCCGCACGTCCCAGCTGGAGAGGTGACGGTGGCTATCGCGGGGCCTCGGGACACGGAGTCCTGCCGGAGGAGACAGAGCCCCCGGTGGCTTCTGCTGACACGTCTCCATGACCGCGTCCCTTCCCTCCCGGCCCGAACCGGGACCTCCATTGTCAGTGGTGCCGTCAAGCCCGCCCGTACTGGCTGGTCCCGCGGCTCGCGCCACCGGGTCCTGTTCTGCAGTACTCTGAGCATGACACAAGAACGGCGCTAAAGGCAGTTCTAACCTGCATCCGGCGCGTTTCGAGGTCCGGCACAATGCAGCCGTGCCACGTCTCTCGCAGCCGCCGAACATGCCCGAGGAGGTGCTGGCGATGCTCGAGGCGATTGGCAACAGCGCACGAACCGAGATCCTGCGGCACCTTTCGGCACAGTCGATGAGCACGCCAGACCTAGCCGAGGCGATCGGTGTCGAACACAGTCGCGTTCTTCGCCATCTCGCCGTACTCGAAGACCTCGGTCTCGTCTCGGCCGATCACCCCCGCGGTTCACGCCGTGGTGTCGGCCGCGTCGTGATGTGGGAGACCAACAAAGAGCGCGTCAAGGAGATCGCCGACGCTTGGCGGTCGTATGCCTCCGGTCAACCGAATCCGCGTGGGTGATAGCCGACCGGCGTGGGCAGCGCCTGTCAGCCGCCTCCCTGGCCTGTGCTAGGCGGTCACCGAGGTGTGTGGGGCCTCGTGACTACCGCACGAGCGGTTCGACGGCTTGCCAGAGTTTGAGCAGGTCACGCGCAAACTCGTCTTGGTGGCCGTCGAGGAATCGCGACATTCCGCGGACCTCAGCGATGGCCTCCCGCGCTGCGCGCATCTCCTCGGAGGTCGGTGCGGCCCCTTCAGCTGGATCGGCTCCCGCTTCTCCGCTGGTCCGCAGGTAGGCGGCAGCACGAGCGCGGAGCTGCTCAGCCTGTCGCTCGTGGTGCGCGAGCTGGGCCTGGATGCGCCGAAGATCCCGCTCGGCCGCGCGGCGGCATTCCTCGTCGTGGAAGTCCTTGGGGCGCCCGCGTGCCGATGTACGGATGAACTGCTCGTCGCACCGAGGGTTGGCGCAGGTGGCCTGCTGCCCGCCGAGGCCAAGGTTCTCGCGCTCGGGGAGGTCGATGACGCGGCGTTCGGCCACGACACCTCCCCTCGACGTTTGAATATTCGCGCGGAAATCGAGTGCCAGTCTATGGCGACACCGCTGGTCAGACAGGCAAGGCACGCCACCTGCTTCCCGAAGGTCCGGGCACCACGCCGCTCCACTGCCAAATCAATCTGCGCGAAAATCCTGCTCGCCACAATGGAACCAGCCCGCCACACGTCACGGATTTCTAGAAATTCTCGACACGCCAGGGACGGGCTCCCGGCCGACTGGCGACCTCCACGATTGGATGAAGTGCATGGGACGCAGAGCGAAGGGCGATCGTCACAAGGTCGTGTCCAGCATGCCTCCAGCGGTGGCAGACCTGGTCAGGGCCGAAGCCGAGGCGCTTGGTTGCTACATCGGCGACTACCTCGGATGGCTGGTCGCCAGCCAAGTAGGCATCGCGATGGACCCGCCAGTCGGCGAGGTGACCGATCATCCCGAGCCCTCCCCCGCCTTCGACGGCCGCATGCGCTACCCGGCCATGGTGCCGCGTCCTGCGGCCGACCTAGTCATCGAACTGGCTGACGCCCGCGGCGTCACCATGGGTGACGTCGTCACCGAACTCGCGTGCGCACGCTTCGGTGTCCCCTTCACCGCCCGGGTGAAGAAGAAGTCTCTCGAAGCCTCGACAGCTCGCTCTGCCCGGCAGGGAGCCGCATGACCGATTGACCGGGTCAGGGCAGTGCCCTGAAAACGACAAAGGCCCCGCTGCAGCGGGACCAAGTCGGATGCTCCACCGGGCTGCAACCCGGATTCGCGAAGTTATGAGAACCACCAGAGGAGGCTTTGTGCTGCCCACTTTAGAGCAGTGCGACACCGCGGCGAGGTCATTCCCGCGCGGGCGTGTCGACGCTCGCC
>JAGQUE010000560.1 GCA_020438665.1 Nocardioidaceae bacterium
CGCTTCGGGAGATCCTTGACGTCCAGGATCTCGTCGGAGTGGTAGGCCGCCATCGGGACCTCCGACGTACCGACCAGATAGAGGTCCTCGCCCTCGATCCGATAGACGTCGTCGGCCGCTTGGCCGAGGAAGCCGGTGCCCTCCATCGCGCGCGGCTTGACCAGCGACGGCGCGATCGCCTGGGTGAAGCCGGCCTCGCGGGCCTGCTCCATCGCCAGGTTGATCAGCGCCAGCTCGAGCTGGGCCCCCACGCCGGTGAGGAAATAGAACCGGGCGCCCGACACCTTGGCGCCGCGGTCGAGGTCGATCGCCCCCAGCAGCCGGCCCAGCTCGATGTGGTCGCGCGGCTCGAAACCCTCGGCCGCGAAGTCGCGCGGGGTCCCGATGACCTCGAGGACCCGGAAGTCGTCCTCCCCGCCCGCCGGCGCCTCGTCGGCCGCCGGGTTGGGGATCGCCATCAAGGCGTCCCTCCACTCCTGCTCGGCCGCCGCCTGACGGGCCTCGGCCTCCTTGACCTCGGCCGACAGGCTCTTGGTGCGGGCCAGCAGCGCCGCCTTCTTCTCGCCCTGGGCCGCGGCCACCTGCTTGCCCAGCCCCTTCTGCTCGGCGCGGAGCCCTTCATAGGCCGAGATGGCCTGGCGGCGCGCCTCGTCTGCGACCACGGCCCGATCGACGACATCACCGGACAGCCCGCGCTTGGCCTGCGCGGCACGGATCAGGTCAGGGGAGTCACGGAGGACACGCGGATCGATCATGGGATTCAGGCTAGTGCCTCGCCGCGGCTCCGGCCGGGTCGATGCCGGTGACCGGCCGCGAGCCGGGTCGGCACAGGAGGGCATACTGCACCTCATGCTCGACCGACCACGCGGCACGCTGCTCGCGTGGTCGGCGATGCTGTTCGTGCTCTTCGCCGTCCTCGCCGTCGCAGTCACCCGCGACCGGTCGCCCCTCGACGCCATCGACACCCTCGGGAGGTCGGCGGAGGAGTGGGCGAACGGCGTCGGCTGGCTCGACCACGTCCTCCTCGTCATCGAGGCCGCGTTCGGCACCCTGGCGATGACGATCTATAGCGTCGTGGTCACCGGCGCGCTGCTCGTGAAGCGGTTCTGGCGCGCCGCGATCTTCACCGCCGCCGTCATGTCGGTCGCCGCGCTGGCCACCACCGGGCTCAAGGTGTGGCTCGGCCGTGCCCGGCCCGGCTGGCAGGACCCGATCGCCCTGCTCCAGAGTGGATCGTTCCCCTCCGGCCACGCGTTGTCGGTCACGGCGTTCATGGGCGTGATGATGCTGCTGGCCTCGATGCTGCTGCGCAAGCGCGGCCCCCGTCGTACGGTCTATGCCGCCGCGGTGCTGCTCGACCTGGTCGTCCTGGCCGACCGCATCCTCCTCGGACGCCACTTCCCCACCGACGTGCTCGGCGGCGCCCTGTTCGGCGCGGGGCTCGTGCTCCTCGGACTCGGCCTCTACAACCCCCTCCCGCGCAGCCTCGTCGAGACCGCCGCTCCCCTGCCCGAGGTGCTCCCGTCGACCCGCCAGGTCGCCGTGGTCGTCAACCCCGCCAAGGTCGAGGACATGGTGAACTTCCGGGCGATCGTCGCCGCCGCCGCCACCGCGGCCGGCTGGAACGAGCCGCTGTGGTACCAGACCACCATCGAGGACCCCGGCGCCGGCATGGCCCACGACGCCGCCTTCGGCGGGGCCGACCTCGTGCTGGTCTGCGGTGGCGACGGGACCGTCCGCGAGGTGTGCGCCGAGCTGGCAGGGACCGGCGTCCCGATCGCGATCATCCCGGTCGGCACCGGCAACCTGCTGGCCCGCAACCTGGACATCCCGCTGTTCGTGCGCAGCGCCGTGGACGTCGCGTTCAACGGCCAGGACCGCGCCATCGACCTGGTCGCGGTCAGCGGGGACGGGCTCGAGGACACCACCTTCCTGGTCATGGCCGGGATGGGGTTCGACGCGGCGATGATGGAGGGTGTCAACGAGGAGGTGAAGGCCAAGGTCGGCTGGCTGGCCTATGTCATCTCGGGGCTCAAGGCGCTGATGTTCCCCGCTGCGGCCGTGGACATCTCCGTCGACGGCAACGAGTTCACCCGCCACCGCGCCCGGACGGTCGTCGTGGGCAACGTCGGCTATCTCCAGGCCGGCATGCCACTGCTGCCCGACGCCGCCATCGACGACGGGCTGCTCGACGTGGTGGTCCTGCACCCCAAGCGCTTCTTGTCGTGGATCCCGCTCGCCGTCCGGGTGCTGGCCCGGCGCCGCAACACCGACGAGCTGGTCAACCGGATGACCGGACGGACCGTGTCGCTGCGCGCTCACGGCGACACTCCCCGCCAGCTCGACGGCGACTCGATCGGCTCCGGTCGCGAGCTCCACATGGAGTGCCTGCCCGGCCGCGTCCTCGTCCGCGTCCCCCGCTGACCAGCGAGCTGGGATCAGCGCGGGCGGGCAAGGCCGACGGCCTGGCGCTCCTCGGGGGACAGCTCCTGCTCGGCGACCCAGCCGCCGATGGCCTTGGCATAGGTCCGCGCGTCACTGCGCCCGTGGACCGAGGTCAGCACGAGCCCGTCACCCTCGTCGTCGAGCAGCGCCACCGACCAGGACTGGTGTCCACCCATGTCCGGGAAGGCGTCATAGCGGACCACCGACACGTGCCGCAGCGCCGCCCGCCCCTCCGCCTGCAGCGCCGCGACCTCCCGCCTCAGCGCGAGCACGTCGAGGGGCAGGTCCTCCTCGCCGGCCACGGCGCGCCGCGGCGTCGTCCGACGCCAGGCGGCCGCGGCCAGTCCGACCGCGAGCAGCGCCAGCAGGAGGTCGACAACGAGCCACCAGGTCATGTGGCAAGAGCCTAGGCGGACCGGCCCGCCCCGCTCGGCAACGCGCTGACGTGGCCGACCAGGCCGCGCAACCGGTCGGGGTGGTTGGTGATGACCCCGTCCACGCCATAGCCGACGACACGACGCAGCTGGCGCGATGTGTTGGGGGTCCACACCGACACCCGGAGACCAGCGTCACGCAGCCGCTGGACGGTCTCGCGGTCGACGGCCGGGACCGATGGGTTGACCTGGTGGGCGAACCGCCGGGCCACGGCGATGAGGTCGGCGGTGGGCCTGTCCTCGGTCAGCATCCCCACGGGGACGTGCGGCATCAGGCGGTGGAAACGGAGCAGCCAGTCGTGGTCGAACGACTGGATCGTCACCTGGCCGCGCGACTCCGCCCGGACCAGCGCGGGCGCGCTGAGCAGCTCGAAGGTGAGGTCCATCTCGATGCCGGGATAGGTGCTCGGATGCTTCATCTCGATGAGCAGCCCGGCCCGCCCGCCAATGGCCTCGGCCCACTCACGCAGGGTCGGGATCTGCTCGCCGGCATAGTCGCCGCCGAACCATGAGCCGGCGTCGAGTCGCTTGATCTCGGCCAGCGTCAGCTCGGCCACCCGCAGCCGCCCCCGGCCGGGGAAGACGCGCAGGCCGTCCGTCGTACGACGCACGTGGCGGTCGTGCAGCACGACGAGCTCGCCGTCGCGGGTGCGGTGGACATCGCACTCGACCGCATCGACCCCGTGCTGGACGGCGAGCCGGGCGGCGGCGAGCGTGTTCTCAGGGGCGGCGGCGGAGGCGCCGCGGTGAGCGATGACGGTGGTCATCGGGGCTCCTTCGGTGGGGTGTCTCCACCGTGCGATGCCGCTGCCACCGCGGCGTGTCCGGCAGGCGAACAGGCGTCGACCGTCCACGGAACTGTCGGGGTGGCGCGCCTCGCCACCGACGCATGGGAAAATGACCGGGTGATCCCACGACGCATCGCCTATCAGGGCGAGCCCGGCGCCAACTCCCACTTGGTGTGCAAGCAGCACTACCCCGAGATGGAGGCGCTGCCGTGCGCGTCGTTCGAGGACGCCTTCTCCGCCGTTGAGACCGGTGAGGCCGACCTGGGGCTGATCCCGATCGACAACTCCATCGCGGGCCGGGTCAGCGACATCCACCACTTCCTGCCGCGCACGACGCTGCACATCATCGCCGAGCACTTCCTGCGCATCCAGTTCGCGCTCATGGCGCTCCCGGGCGCGAGCGTCGAGTCGATCAAGACCGTGCACAGCCACGTCCACGCGCTCGGCCAGTGCCGCAAGGTCATCAAGGAGCTCCAGCTCCGCCCCGTCATCGCCGGTGACACCGCCGGCGCCGCCCGCGAGGTGGCAGAGGCGGGCGACCTCTCCCAGGCCGCGATCGCGCCCCCGCTGGCCGCCGAGACCTATGGTCTGGAGATCCTGCGCGACGACGTCGAGGACGAGACCCACAACACCACACGGTTCGTCGTCCTGTCCCGCGCGATGGTCCAGGCGCCCCGGGGCGACGGCCCGATCGTGACGTCGTTCATCTTCAACGTGCGCAACCTGCCGGCGGCCCTCTACAAGGCGCTCGGCGGTTTCGCGACCAACGGCGTCAACATGACCAAGCTGGAGTCCTACATGGTCGGCGGCCACTTCGCCGCCACCCAGTTCCTCGCCGAGGTCGACGGCCACCCCGACGACCCGTCGGTGAAGCGGGCGCTCGAGGAGCTCCGGTTCTTCACCACCGACGTCAAGATCCTGGGCGTCTATCCCGCCGACCCCGGCCGCCGGGGCTGACGGGACGCCGTGGATCTCGTCGTCGTCGCCCTCACCTTCGCCGCGATCGCGGTCGTCGAGCTGCCCGACAAGACCTTCGTCGCAACGCTGGTGCTGTCGACCCGCTATCGACCCTTGTTCGTATGGATCGGAGTCGGGCTCGCGTTTGCCGTCCAGACCGCCGTCGCGGTCTCGCTCGGCAAGGTGGTGGCGCTGCTGCCCACCACACCGGTCCGCGTGCTGGCGATCGTGATGTTCCTCGTGGGGGCGGTCATCCTCGTCCGCGAGGGTCGCGGCCACCAGGCCGAGTCGGGCGATGACTACGTCGACAAGGCCGGCGACGTCCACGGCGCCAAGGTCATCCTGGCGTCGTTCCTCGTGCTCTTCGCCGCCGAGTGGGGTGACCTCTCCCAGCTGCTGACGCTCACGCTCGTCGCCAAGTACGACGCCCCGGCGAGCGTCTTCGTCGGAGCCCTCGGGGCGCTGCTGGCCGTCAGCGGACTGGCGGTGCTGGTGGGGCGCACGCTGATGCGTTACGTCCAGCTCCACGTCCTCCACTACGCCGGTGCGGTCGTCTGTGTCGGGCTCGCCGGCTTGACGAGCTGGGAGCTGCTCGCGGCCTGAGGCGCCTGCGACCGGGGTGACGGTTCACCAAGGTAGGCGGTCGAAGCAACACCTACCTAGGCGAACTCCGCTAGGTAGGTGAGGGTTC
>JAGQUE010000561.1 GCA_020438665.1 Nocardioidaceae bacterium
ACGCCCAGCGGGCCGTAGTCCCAGGCGGAGCGGGTGCCGCCATAGATCTCGCCACAGGGGTAGACGAAGCCCCGACGCTTGGCCAGGGAGACGACGCTGTCGAGGGCGGACGGGGGCTTCTTGGCCACGATGGGTCCTTCACTGTGCTCGCCCGGGGCAAGCGCCCCGGTGCTGGCCGACCGGCTGTCGGCAGCGGTTGGGCTAGCCTAACGAGCGCGCCTCGGCCACGTTGAGGTCGGTCCCGTCGTCGGCGGGCTCGAAGGCGCTGGGCTCGTCGATGGCCCGACTCAGGAGCGGGACGGCGTGCAGCTTGACGTCGTACGCCGACAGGGCACGTCGATAGGCACCCACCGACTCCCAGTGGGTGACGAGCACCCACAGTTCGGGGTCGTCGAGGTTGCGGCCCAGGCTCCCCGACACATAGCCCGGTCGGGACGCCAGGGTTCCGTGCGCAAGGTGGGCGTCGGCGCGGAAGGCGACACCGTCTCCAGCGGGGACCCGGAACCGTGAGACCACGAGCATGCGGCCACCGTAGTCCAGCAGCGGCAGCACCCCGAGTTGAAAATGATTCTCAATTCAGTGAGAATGATTCTCATGCCCAACGGAACCCCGGCCACGCGCCGCCCCGCTGTCCGACTGATCACCCGCGCAGGCGCCCTGGCACTGGCCGCCACCTCCCTCACCGGGTGCGCCGCGTTCTCCGACTCCGGCCCATCCCCGGACGGCAGTGGCAAGGTCAGCGTGGTCGCGGCGTTCTATCCCCTGGAGTTCGTCAGCTCCCGGGTCGGCGGCGCTCACGTCAGCATCACCGACCTGACCGCGCCGGGGGCTGAGCCGCATGATCTGGAGCTCTCGGTCAAGGAGACCGCCGAGGTCAGCAAGGCGGACCTCGTCGTCTATGAGAAGGGCTTCCAGGCCCAGGTCGACGCCGCTGTCGACCAGTCCGACGCGCCCACGGTCGATGCGGGCGCCGCCGCAGGTCTGGAGAAGGTCGGTCACGACGGCCATGACCACGAGGGGGGCTCGACGCACGGCGAGTCGACCGGGCTGGGCGACCTGGATCCCCACTTCTGGCAGGACCCGCTCAAGATGGCCGCGGTCGCCGACACCGTGGCCGACGAGCTCGCCACCATCGACCCCGCCCACGCCGACGACTACCGGGCCAATGCCGCCCAGCTCCGTGCCGACCTCGAGGCTCTCGACCAGGAGTACGCCGCCGGGCTGACCGGGTGCGCCAGGAGCACCGTCGTGGTCTCCCACGACGCGTTCGGTTATCTCTCCCGCTATGGGCTGGAGTTCGAGTCGATCGCGGGGCTCTCCCCTGACGCCGAGCCGACGCCGGCCGACCTCGCCCGGCTCCAGGCGCTCATCACCACCGACGGGATCACCACCGTGTTCGGGGAGCGGCTGGCCTCTCCCAAGATGGCGCAGACCCTCGCTGACGACATGGGCGTGTCGATGGAGGTGCTCGACCCGATCGAGGGCCTCGACTCGGACACGGCCGATGAGGACTACCTTTCCCTGATGAAGCAGAACCTCGCCGCCCTCCAGGAGGCCAACCAGTGTCAATAGCGCCCGGGGACGACGGTCCGGTCACGGTCAGCAACGCCTCGGTCTCCCTCGAGGGGCGACCGATCCTGCGCAGGATCGACCTGACCGTGGGCACAGGTGAGTTCGTGGCGCTGATGGGCGCCAACGGCTCCGGCAAGTCCACGCTCGTCCGTGCCATGACCGGGCTGCTCCCGCTGACCGGTGGAGCGGTCCGGCTCTTCGGGACACCCCTGCAGCAGTTCCAGGACTGGCGGAGGGTCGGGTTCGTGCCGCAACGGGTCGGCGCCACCTCCGGCGTCCCCGCCTCGGTGTGGGAGGTCGTCGCCTCCGGCCGCCTGACGCGACGCCGCCTCCTCCGCCCGCTGAACCGGGCCGACCGGGCCGTGGTCGACGCCGCGATCGAGGCGGTCGGGCTCACCAGCAAACGTGGCGACGGGGTCGCCTCCTTGTCGGGTGGCCAGCAGCAGCGGGTGCTGATCGCGCGCGCTCTCGCCGGCGAGCCGGAGCTGTTCTTCCTCGACGAGCCCACCGCCGGGGTCGATCTGCCCAACCAGCTCGCCCTTGCCGAGACCCTGGGTGGTCTCAAGGCGAGCGGGGCGACCGTCGTCCTGGTCGCCCACGAGCTCGGCCCGCTTGCCCACCTCGTCGACCGGGCCGTGGTCATGAGGGACGGACGAGTCGCCTACGACGGTCCCCCGCTGTCCGACCTGGCGGTCCACGACCCCCACCTGGGCGAGCCGCACACCCACCACGCGGAGCCGCCGTGGCCCCAGCACATTCCCCACGTCACCGCTCCCCTGGAGGGGCAGGCATGACCTTCACCGACCTGTTCTCCCTGGGCTTCATGCAGCGCGCGCTGATCGCCGCCGTCGTCACGGGGCTCGCCGCGCCGGCCGTGGGGACCTACATCGTGCAGCGACGGCTGGCCTTGCTGGGTGACGGCATTGGCCATGTCGCGGTCACCGGCGTGGCGCTCGGCCTGATCACGGGCACGTCCCCCATCTGGGCAGCGGTCATCGTCGCCGTCCTCGGCGCCGTCCTCGTCGAGGTGATCCGCGAGCGCGGTCACACCAACGGCGACGTCGCCCTGGCGCTGCTCTTCTATGGCGGTCTGGCCGGCGGGGTGCTCCTCACCGGCATCGGTGGCCAGAGCGCGGCGAAGCTCCAGGAGTTCCTCTTCGGTTCCATCCTCAGCATCTCCGTCGGCGACATGCTCGTCACGATGGGGCTGGCGGCCGTGGTGATCGTGGCCGGCATCGGCCTCAGCCCCCAGCTCTTCGCGGTCTCCCAGGACGAGGAACACGCACGCGTCTCCGGGCTGCACGTGCGCTTCTACAACATCCTCATCGCCGTCCTCGCCGCGGTCAGCATCTCCGTGGCGATGCGCACCGTCGGACTGCTGCTGGTGTCCGCGCTGATGGTGGTCCCGGTGGCGACCGCGCAACAGGTGACGCGATCCTTCCGGACCACGCTGATGGCCGCGATGGCCTGGGGCACGTTCGCCTCGCTCGGCGGCCTGGTGCTGTCGGCCTGGGCGTCGTTCTACGCCCGGGTCGCTCCCGGTCCCACGATCGTCCTGCTGGCCCTCGCCTGCTTCGGCCTGACGTGGCCCCTCGGCGTGCTGCTGCGGCGACGGCAGCGCCTCGCGACGCCGTTCGCATCCGGCGCCCCGGAGATCCATCAGGAGACCGACGAGCATCCCCACGTCCACGGTCCCGACTGCGGCCACTTGGCCGTGCCGCACGACGACCACATCGACTATGTCCACGACGGTCACCGCCACGCCGCCCACGGAGCCCACTATGACGAGCACTGACGCTGACCTGCCGACGTCGGTCCGGCCCACCAAGCAGCGCCGAGCAGTGGCCGCCGTCCTCGACAGCTTCGACGACTTCCGCTCTGCCCAGCAGATCCACGAGCTGCTCACCCGGGCCGGCGAGCAGGTCGGCCTGGCGACCGTCTATCGCACCCTGCAGCGGCTCGCCGAGGCAGGCGAGGTCGACCTGCTGCGGACCGCCGAGGGCGAAGCGATCTATCGACGCTGCTCCGAACAGCACCACCACCACCTGGTCTGCCGACGCTGCGGCGCAACGGTCGAGGTGGCCGGCCCCGCGGTCGAGAGATGGGCCGAGGGCGTCGCGGCCGAGCATGGCTTCACCGAGGTGTCCCACACGTTGGAGCTCTTCGGCGTCTGCGCCAGGTGTCACTGAGCGGCGCCGTCGCCGTCGGCCGAGTCGGCCCGCCGTGACCCAGGGCTCAGCGCGAGATCCCCTTGCGTGCGAGATATCTCGCGCGGCCGCGCCGACCGATCGCCTCGGCCGGCTTGAGGATCGGCGGGACCAGCCAGGGGAAGGACTCCAACAGGCGGCACAAGACAGCATCGGAATAGGGCAGGTAGTGCTCGACCTTGCGCCGTCGCTGCGCCTTCTCGACCACGTCCGCAACGTCCTCGGCGGTGCTGACCTTGCCGAAGAAGTTGAGGAGGCTGCCGTCGTGGGTGGCCTCGTGGAGCAGCATGGGGGTGTCGACGGCGCTGGGATAGACCCCGCTGACCGCCACGCCGGTCTCCTTGAGCTCCGTACTCAGCGCCGCGAGATAGGCACGCAGCCCCGCTTTGGCGGCCGAGTAGGCCGCCGATCCGGGCAGCGCGAGGATCCCGCCCATCGACACCGTCGCGATCACGTGACCGCGGCCCCGGACGACCATGGCCCGCGCCGCCGACCCGGCGGTGACCATCACCGAGCCCAGCATCACGTCGAGCTGAAGGCGGAGCTGGTCGGCACTGGAGTCGACGACGTCGCCGGGCAGGATCACACCCGCGTTGAAGAAGGCGACCTCGAGCCGGTCGGCCCACTCCCCCTCGATCCGGCCGCACAACGCATCGACGGCCGCCCGGTCGGTCAGGTCGCACGCCACCGCGATCGGCTCGGCCGCGACCGGCTGCTGCGCCGCTGCCTGGTCGGCGAGGGCCTGGGTGCGCTCCACGAGGACCGGCCGGTGCCCTTGGGCGACCAGTCGCCGTGCGACGGCCTCGCCGATGCCACCGGCCGCCCCGGTGACCAGCGCCAGCGACTCAGCCCGGACTGACTCAGACACGAGCCATCTCCTTGTCGTCCGTGGGGCTCGAGTCGTGCGGCACCCGCAGCGACTCGAACGTGGTGTCGTCGATGTCGTGCCAGTCGAACCGGTCGCGGAACCCCTCGAGATAGGACATGAACGTCGCCCGCTCGACGTAGTTGGTGTGGCGGGGGCTGTCGATGTAGCGCACCCCGCCCCGCAGGTCGGGATGGTCGGTGCGCTTGAGCCCGGTCAGCTCGGCCTTGCGCGAGCCCGTCTCGCGGGCGTTGATGTCGACCATGATCAGCTGGGCCATCTCGTCGAACCGCTTGTAGGCCGCGTCCGCGAACTCGACGAACCCGAGGATGTAGAGCGAGTCGTGCTCGCGGGAGAACACGTTGAGGTAGAGCTCGGGGTGCCCGGCTCGCCAGGTCAGCAGATCGGGGTCGAGGAACGGCATCAGATAGTGATAGCCCGTCGCTAGCAGCACCTCGTCCAGCTCGACCTCGCTCCCGTCGGCGAAGACGGCACCGGTGCGGGTCAACCGGACGACGTCCGGTTTGGCGACGAGGTCACCGTGACCGAGGTGGTGCAACACCTGGGTGTTGAGGATCGGATGGCTCGCCAGGGCGTCGTGGTCGGGTGCCGGCAGCCCGAACCGGGTGACGTCGCCGACGAGCGAGTCGAGCAGCTCACTGGGGTCGCTGGACACCACGACCCCCTTGGGCGGGTCGACATAGCCGTTGACCAAGGCGTCGGTCGGGATCCCCGCGACGTGCTTGGGGAAGAACCGGTAGCCGCGCCGCACCGAGAGAAAGGCGGCGTCCGCGAACTGGGCGGCGTCACAGGCGATGTCCACGCCCGAGTTGCCGGCCCCGACGACCAGCACCCGCTTGCCCCGGAACTCCAGGCCGTCCCGGAAGTCCACGGAGTGGCGCACCGTACCCTCGAACTCCTCCTCCCCGGGCAGCGTCACGCGGTTGGGGTGCCAGGTGACGCCCGGGCAGCAGATCAGGCCGTCGTAGTCGGCCGTCGTGCCGTCGGCCAGGGTGACCCGCCAGCGGTCGCCGTCGATGGGCTCGGCACGGCTCACCTCGGTGTTGAAGCGGACATGCCGGTAGAGGTCGTAGTCGCGGCCGAACCCGCGCACATAGTCGCGGATCTCGCGCCAGCCCGGGTAGTCCGGGAACGACATCGGCATCGGGGCGCCGTAGAAGCCCGAGGTGTACTTGGAGCTGATGAAGTGGCAGCTGTCGTACATCGGGGTGCCCGCGTGGTCCATGTCCCAGATGCCGCCGAAGTCGGGGTTGCGCTCGAACCAGTCGAACGGCACCCCCTCGAGCAGCAGGTTGCGGGCCATGATCATCCCCGATGGCCCGGCCCCGACGATGCAGTAGCGCCGGAGGTAGGCGGGCTTGCTCTCGCGCTCGTCGACCCGGTGTCGGTTGTGCGCCTCGGCGAGATGGGCATAGGCCATCGGACGCCGGCTGCGCAGCCGCCGGGCAGCGACGACGCCCGCAGCCCCGACGACGAGCATGAGGACCGGGACCGCATTGATCGCCGGCCTCTCGCTGCCGGTGAGGACGGCGTAGTGCTCGGCCGCGAGGACGATCGCGGTGACCAGGCCGCCCGCGGCGATGAACGGGGCGATGACGCCTTGGAGCAGGCGCCGATCGCGGCGCTTCCAGAAGAACACCAGGACGGCGACGGCGGTGAGGGCCTGGACAAGCACGATCGACAGGGTCCCGAGGCCGACCGTGGCGGAGGCGATGACCTCGTAGGGGTCGGCCCCGGTGACACCGAGGCCACCGACGACCAGCACCGTCAGGCCGACCACCGTCGCGCTGGCGATGTGGGGGCTCTGGTGCACCGGGTGGTAGCGGCCCCACACCCGGGGCGCGACCTGCTCCCAGCCGAGAGCGAAGAAGTAGCGGCTCGCCGCGTTGTGGAGGGCGATCCAGGAGGCGAGCACGCTCGTCGCCAGCAACAGCGCGGCGACGCTGAGCAGGGTCGTGCCGCCGTACTGGTCAGCGAGGTTGAAGACCAGGTCGCCCAGGTCCTGACGGGCACGCTCGGGCGCGGCCGTGCCGCCTGCTCCGCCGATGAGGACCCACGAGGTGAAGACATAGAAGACGGCGATCGAGCCGACGGAGATGAACAGAGCTCGCGGGATGCTGCGGGCCGGGTCGCGGGTCTCCTCGCCGTACATCGCGGCCGACTCGAAGCCGACGAAGCTCGTGAAGGCGAACATCAGCGACAGCCCGAGCGAGCCGCCGAGCAGCTCACCGGGCGAGAACGACTCGGCTGGGAACGCCGCGCCGCCGATCTGGCCCACGATCAGGGCGTCGAGCACCAGCAGCACGGCGAACTCCAGCGCCATCAGGATCCCGAGGAAGCGGGCCGAAACGTCGGCGCTGCGGTGGCCGAAGGCCGCCACGACGACCAGGCCGATCGCCGTGAACACCCCCCACGGCACGTCGACGCCCGACTCGACGAAGATCAGGTGAGTGAAATAGCCGAAAGCGGCACCGAGCCCGATCGAGCTGGACAGATAGCCCAGCGTCGCGATGTAGGCCGTCGCCACCCCGAGGGGCCGACCGAGACCGCGGGCGACGAAGACATAGAAGGCGCCGTCGTTCTTGACCCGCTTGCTCATCTCGGAGTAGCCGATGGCGAAGGCGACCAGGGCCACGGCCGCGAGCACATAGGCAGCCGGGAGGCTGATCCCGTTGCCCCGAACCAGGGCCAGCGGAGCGTTGCCCGCGATGGCGGCCATCGGCGCTGCTGCTGCGATGACGAGGAAGACGACGCGCCGCGTCGTGAGGACCCGGCGGCTGGTGCCGGCGGGCTCGGCGTTGGCGAGATACGACACGGGCTCACCTCGGTGATGACGGGCTGACAGAGACCACGGTGGGCGTGGTGGCGGGAGCGTAGCGGCCCGGCTGGTCAGTTGACCAGACTTCTTGGTCAGTTGACCAAATCCGTGACGGCGGCAAGACTCCTTCCATGCCGGCCTCCCCCAGCCCCCGACGTCGCCGCGCTGCAGCCGCCGCCACCAGCGACGAGCTGGTGGCAGCCGCGATCCGGGTCATCGGCCACCACGGGGTCGCCGCGGCGACCACCCGGCGCATCGCCGACGAGGCCGGCGTGCCCCTGGGCACCGTGCACTACTGGTTCTCCGACAAGGAGCAGCTTCTCGCCGAGGTGGTCCGTGTGGTCGTCGACCAGATCGAGCGGGCCAGCGCCGTCGCCAACCCGTCGGACACGCCCCCGAGTCCCGCGGAGCTCCGCGAGACCCTCGGCGCCGCTTTCACCTCGATCGCGGACGACGATGCGGGCGTGCAGCTCGGCTACTACGAGCTGACTGCCTTGGCGCTGCGGACCCCCCGGCTGCGTGAGCTGGCGCGCCACCAGTACCGCTCCTACCGAGCGTTGGCCGCCCGGGCGCTGACGCCGGCGCTCGACGGGGTGGACCCCGACCGTGCCGCGGCGATCGCCGAGCTGGTCATGGTCACCTTCGACGGGCTCACGCTGTCGCATCTGGCAGACCCCGAGGGCACCCACCCGGAGGCCGTGCTCGACCTGCTCGCCGAGCTGGTGAGCCGCCAGGCTGTCTCCTGACCGGGGTCAGTCGAAGACGTCCGGACCTGCGATGGGCTCGTCCGGCACCTCGAGCACCCCGACGCGGATGGTGGAGACGCTCACCTTGCGCAGCGACCAGATCGTGGTGACGAGGGCCCCGAGCAGCGCGGCCAGGACGAGCCAGCCCCACAGTGCACCCAACAACCAGATCACGAGAACACTCCTCGCGCGGGGCTGCCGACCTCGGCCTCCAGGGCCTCCTCGCGCGGCAGGGTGAGACCCGGCACCAGCCAGGTGAGCACCGAGCCCAGCACGAAGGCGGCGAGCACCAGGGCCCAGACCTCCAGGAACAGCACGGCCGCGGCCCCGCCAGCGCTCCCACCGACCGTCGCCTCGGCGACACCCGGGAGGTCGGCGACCCGCGCCCGCGCCCTCTCGAGGTCCTCGGAGGTGGGAGTGGCGCCGGTCGCCGCGGTCACCGTCGCCTTGCGACCCGCGACCGACACCGACACACCCGTGATCTCAGCGCGTTGGAGGGCGCGGTCGGAGGCCCGGTCGAGCTCCCCGGAGACGGGGCCCACCAGCACGACGAGCGCTGCGACGAGAAGAGGCAGCACCAGGAGCGCGAGCCACCACCAGCCGCCGACACCCCGCCAGGCCCAGCGGACGTCGGTCTCGCGTTGGTAGACCGTGCGGGTGGCCACGGTGTCACCCTAGCGTCGGCTTGGGCCC
>JAGQUE010000562.1 GCA_020438665.1 Nocardioidaceae bacterium
TACTACTTCTACATGTGCGACATGATCCCCTACTCCGAGCACTGGCGGGTATCGGTCGCGCAGGCGCAGCGGCTCCAGCACCAGATCATGGGCTACCTGCCCGGCTTCGCCACCCCGCGCATCGTGTGCGACGTGCCGTTCGTCGGCAAGCGGTGGGTGCACCAGCTGGAGTCCTACGACACCGAGCGCGGCATCTCCTACTGGACCAAGAACTACCGCACCTCCATCGAGGCCGAGGACCCCGAGGCCCTGTCGCGCACCTACGAGTACTACGACCCGATCCACACCCTCCCGGAGGCCGGCCAGACCTGGTGGGCCGAGCACGGCCAGCTCGACGAGGCCGCTCTCAAGGCCCACGAGGTCGCCGCCGCCTCCCGGCGTACGGCTGCGTTGCAGGCGTACTGAGTCAAGGTGCCGGTTTCACCGGCGCGCCGGTGAAACTGGCACTTCTCGGCTGAAGTTTCCGTCGAGAAGTGACAGCAGTGGCCGAGAAGTGCCGCATGGGAGTCACGCAGGTGGACCACGAGGCGCCCACAGGCCCGTGAATTCGGGGCCCAGTCACACGCTCGTACCGTCTGAACGGCGAGTGGTGAGTCTTGTCTCGAGACTCGCCACATGTATCGACGACTCACCATCGAGGAATTCGACAGTGTCACTTTGCGGCGCGAGGCGCTCGACCAGGGTTATGACGATCGAGCGATCCGTCGGCTGGTGCGTGCCGGAGTGTGGAGGAAGGTCCGCCACGGTGCCTACGCGATCACGGAAGTCTGGGACGCGGTCAGCCCGCAGGACCGGCATCGACTCCTAGCCCGGGCGGTCCTCAGGACGGCGCATGGCTCTTCAGTGTTGTCTCATGTGTCGGCGGCTGTCGAGTGGGGTGCTCCGACGTGGGGCATCGATCTCGGTTGGGTTCACCTCACGCGAGGCGATGGACAGACAAGTCGACGTGAGTCGGGAGTTGTCCGCCACAGTGGCGTGTTGAGCGCCGGCGACGTCCTGGTTCGTGAGGGCGTAGCACTGACCTCGGGCTGTCGGGCCGCCCTCGAAGTGACCACAGTGGCGGCTGTGGAGCCGGCACTCGTGGTCGTCAATGGGCTCCTGCACGCAGGCGCCACAACGAGGGCCGAGTTGGAGAAGGCCATGCCGCTCTTCGAGCACTGGCCGAACTCATTGACGGCCCGGGTGGTCCTCGGTCTGTCAGACTCGCGGATCTCATCGGCAGGGGAGAGTCGGCTCTACCATCTGTGCTGGAAGGCGGGTCTGCCTCTGCCGGTCCCCCAGGTCCTCGTCGAGGGCTTGGAAGACCGGTTCACGGCGTTCGTTGACTTCGCCTGGCCAGAACTCGGCGTCTTCATGGAGTTCGACGGCAGGGAGAAGTACGAGCGCTACCGGCGCGAGGGCGAGACCCTGGAGCAATTCCTACTGCGTGAGAAGCGTCGTGAGGAACTCATCTGCCAGCTCACTGGCTGGATCTGTATCCGGATCACCTGGGTCGACCTCGGGCACCCGGTTCGGACTGCGGCGCGAATTCGCAACCTGCTCGCTAGTCGAGGCAGCCTCGTCGGTGCGCCGATGACGCCGCCCGGCGCCTGACCGGCCCGAAGCCGATTGCCCGCGAGGTCCGTGCTTCTCGACTGAACCAGTCACTTCTCGGCCGAAATTTCAGTCGAGAAGCGACTGTTTCACCGGCGGGCCGGTGAAACTGGCACCCCTACCCCACCGGCCGGTTCTCGTAGGGCGTGGAGAGGACGATCGTGGTCCGGGTGGAGACGTTGGCGGCGGCGCGGATGCGGCCGAGGAGGTCTTCGAGGCCGACGGGGGCTGGGACGCGCACCTTGAGGATGTAGGACTCGTCGCCGGCGACGGACCAGCAGGACTCGATCTCGGTGATCGGTGAGAGGCGCTGGGGGTAGTCGTCGGGCTCGGACGGGTCGATCGGCGTGATGGAGACGAACGCCGTGAGCGGGAGCCCCAGTTGGTCGTGGTCGAGGGTGGCGGTGTAGCCCTTGATCAGGCCCCGCTGCTCGAGTCGCTTGACGCGCTGGTGAACCGCCGACGTCGACAGGCCGGTGGCCTTGCCGAGGTCGGTGAACGACATGCGGCCGTCGGCCGCGAGCAGGCTGACGATGCGCCGGTCGGTCTCTTCCACGCGCCACACCCTAGTCCTCGGCAGGTCCGAAATCGCGCGGATTGCCGTGCGAGGATTCCCTTCATGCGTGCACCGCGGATGATGCTCCTGGACACCGCCTCGATGTACTTCCGTGCCTTCTATGGCGTCCCGGACTCGTTCGTGGCGCCCGACGGAACGCCGGTCAACGCGGTCCGCGGACTGCTGGACTTCATCAGCCGGATGGTCTCCGACTATCGCCCGACCCACCTGGTCTGCGCGTGGGACAACGACTGGCGGCCGCAGTGGCGCGTCGACCTGATCCCGTCCTACAAGTCACATCGCGTGGAGTACGTCGTCGCCGGCGCGCCCGACGTCGAGCAGGTGCCGGACCCCCTGGAGCTCCAGGTGCCGATCATCCTCGACGTCCTGGCCGCGCTCGGGATCTGCGTGATCGGCAAGGACGGCTATGAGGCCGACGACGTGATCGGAACCCTCGCCACTGGCGCTGGCATGCCGGTCGACGTCGTCACCGGCGACCGTGACCTGTTCCAACTGGTCGACGACGCGGCCGGCGTCCGCGTCCTCTACATCGCCCGGGGCGTCAGCAGGCACGAGCGCATCA
>JAGQUE010000563.1 GCA_020438665.1 Nocardioidaceae bacterium
CCGAACGGCGGCAGGCCGCGCTCGAGGCCGCCGCGGCCCAGGCGGCCGCGGACGCCGCGGCCGACCAGGACCCGCCTGCCGACCCCGGCAACGGTGGTGGCGGCCAGAACGGTGGTGACCAGCCGTCCCCCACCCCGGACCCGACGCCGGACCCCGGTGACGGCGGCTCCGACCCGTCGCCGAGCCCAGACCCGAGCCCAGACCCTTCGCCGGACCCGTCACCCGAGCCCTCGCCCGAACCCGCCCCGCCGCCGGCCGCCGGCGCCTCGGCCGCGATCGCGTTCGCCGAGGCCCAGCTGGGCGAGCCCTACAAGTGGGGCGCCGCCGGGCCCAACGCGTGGGACTGCTCCGGGCTGACGATGATGGCCTGGCGCAGTGGCGGGCGGTCGCTGCCCCACTACTCCGTCGCGCAGTACCAACAGTCCACGCCGATCCGCAGCTCCGACCTACGCCCCGGTGACCTGGTGTTCTGGGGCTCCTCGAACCGGTCGTCGTCGATCTATCACGTCGCGCTCTATGTCGGCGGCGGCATGATCATCCACGCCCCGCGCACCGGCCGCGACGTCAGCCGCGAGTCGATGTACTACTGGATCGCGCCCAACTTCTTCGCACGCCCCTGACGCTCAGTGGCCCTCGGTGTCCTCGGTGCCCTCGGCCGCGGCCAGGTGCTGACGCTCTCGCTCGAAGGACGCCACGACCTCGCGCTCGGCCTCGTCGCGACCCACCCAGTTGGCGCCCTCGACGGACTTGCCGGGCTCGAGGTCCTTATAGACGGTGAAGAAGTGCTCGATCTCCAGCCGGTCGAACTTGGGCAGGTGGTTGATGTCGCGCAGGTGCTCCAGGCGGGGGTCGGTCACCGGGACGCACAGGACCTTGTCGTCACCGCCGGCCTCGTCGGTCATGCGGTACATGCCGATGGCGCGGCACTTGATCAGGCAGCCCGGGAACGTGGGCTCGCCGAGCAGCAGCACGAGCGCGTCGAGCGGGTCGCCGTCCAGGCCAAGCGTGTCCTCGATGTAGCCGTAGTCGGCGGGGTACTGGGTCGAGGTGAACAGCGTGCGGTCGAGCCGGATCCGGCCCGACTCGTGGTCCACCTCGTACTTGTTGCGGCTCCCCTTGGGGATCTCCACCAGGACGTCGAACTCGAGCACTGCGCCTCCCTGACCCTCCAGCTGCGGTTGGTCCCTCACCGGGGCCTAGTGACACAGTGTGGCGCACGATGAGCACAAACGCTGAACCAGGGCTGGAGACCCCGCCGCCGCGGCGACGCCGGCGGTGGGTGCGTTGGCTGGTGCTCGTCCTCGTGCTCGCGCTCGCTGCCGGCGGGGTCGCCGCCTGGCAGCTGGGCGTCGCCGGCGACCTGGTCGACCGGGCGCTCAAACCCGGTTCCTCGTCGTCCCCGTCGGCCTCGGCGACGCCCGAGGCGCTGGGTGTCACGGCGCCCGCAGCGCCCTCGCCCGCGCCGATCGCCGAGGCCGACCCGACGGCAGGGGTGGCGATCCGCGCGGCCCGCGTGCGGGCCGCGCTCGAAGCCGACCTCGCCGACCCGGCGCTCGGTGGCCACGTCGTCGTCCGGGCGGCGGCTCTCGACGACGCCGGCGCGACCTATGCCGTCGGGGACGGGCCGGTCATCCCGGCCTCGACGACCAAGCTGCTCA
>JAGQUE010000564.1:0-2784 GCA_020438665.1 Nocardioidaceae bacterium
CCGCCCGAGAAGCCGCTGACCGAGACGGCTCACGAGCGGCTTGCCACCTTGGCGCAGCACTCCGACCTCGGCGGCGGCATGGCGATCGCGATGAAGGACCTCGAGATCCGAGGCGCCGGCAACCTGCTCGGCGGGGAGCAGTCCGGCCATATCGCCGATGTCGGGTTCGACCTCTATGTGCGTCTGGTCGGCGAGGCCGTCCAGGACTTCCGCGGCGACCAGGAGCCGGAGCTCGCCGAGGTGCGCATCGAGCTGCCCGTCGACGCCCACCTGCCCCACGACTACATCCCCTCCGAGCGTCTCCGGCTGGAGATGTACAAGCGCCTGGCCGAGGTGCGTTCGGACGAGGACGTCGACGAGCTGCGTGCCGAGCTCGTCGACCGCTACGGCGAGCCGCCGCAGGAGGTCGCGTCACTGCTCCTGGTGGCGCGGTTCCGGGCCCGGGCCCGTCAGGCGGGCGTCGGCGAGGTCACGATCTCCGGGAAGTTCGTCCGGTTCGCGCCCGTCGACCTCCCGGAGTCGCGCGTCGTACGCCTCCAGCGGCTCTATCCCAAGAGCGTCGTCAAGGCGCCCGTCAGCACCATCCTCGTGCCCCGGCCCCAGCCGACGGGGGTCGGGCAACGTCCCATCGACGGGATCGCCCTGCTTGAATGGGCCCGGTTGGTCATCGACTCGGTGATCGACCCGCCCGGCGAGCGAGCCCCCCAGAGCGGGGCGGCGCAGCGAGGGGCCGACCAGCAGAACACCAGGACCACCAAGGAGCAGTCGTGAGCACCACCCGCAGCCGCCTCGTGCCGACCCGGACCCGGCGCCTCCGCTCGCTCGTCGTCGTCGCTGCGGCGTCGACGATGCTGCTGTCCGGTTGTGCGGGCACCCACCTCGGCGTCGCCGCCGAGGTCGGCGACTCGACGATCACGATGCAGACCGTCGACGACACCGCGAGCGACTTCTGCACCGGCGTGAGGCCCCAGCTCGGCACGGGCGGCAACCCGGCGGTCGCCTCGATGGGCAAGCTCCGCACCTATGTCGTGCAGCAGCTGGTGGCCCGCAAGCTGACCGACCTGATCGCCGCCGACTACGGCATCACGCCGAGCTCGGACTACCGCACCGCCGTGCGCAGTGCCGAGCTGTCGGCCTCGGCGCTCCCGGAGGACAAGCGGGCCGGCTATGCCGAGCTCCAGACGACCGGCAACTACGTCACCGACGTGATCGGCGCCGCCGCGACGGCCGAGCTGGCCAAGGCCGGCAACGCCAACCCGAGCCAGGACGAGGTCGGCAAGGCGTTCAGCGCCCTGATCGACAAGTACCTCAACGAGACCGACATCACCATCGACCCGCGGTTCGGGCTGAGCTCCGACCTGCAGGCCGCCGACAACAGTGTCTCCTTCGCCGTCAGCTCGCTGGCCAAGCAGGGGCTCAAGGCCGCCAACGACCAGGCCGGGACCGAGGACACGACCTACGCCAACGCCCTGCCGGCGTCGCTGCGCTGCCAGAAGTGACCGACGCGCCGCTCCCCGTCGATCCCGGCGACCGGCCTGCCGGGGACCGGGCCACGGGGGAGCGTCTGCTGGAGTTCCTTGCAGTGATGCGCCGGCTGCGGGCCGAGTGCGACTGGAAGGCCTCGCAGACCCATCGGTCACTCGTGCGCTATCTGCTCGAGGAGGCCCACGAGACCGCCGAGGCGATCGAGTCCGGTGACCCCGGCCACCTGCGCGAGGAGCTCGGCGACCTCCTCCTGCAGATCTGGTTCCACGCGGTCATCGCCGAGGAGTCGGGAGACTTCACCCTCGAGGACGTCACGGCCGACATCATCGCCAAGATGCACCGCCGCAATCCCCATGTCTTCGGCACCGCCGCCCACGACCCGTCGGCCGAGGTGCCCGGTTCGGACCCGCGAAGTGCCCGTTCCGGCGCGCGCCTCGACGCCGTGACCATCAACGAGGTCTGGGAGTCCATCAAGGCAGCCGAGAAGCAGCGCGAATCCCCGGTCGACGGCATCCCTTCCTCGCTGCCGGCCCTGCTCTATGCCGACAAGGTGCTTGACCGGCTCGCGCGCGAGGCCCGTCGTACGACGGGGGCCCACGTCGCCACCTCGGGGGGCCGAAACGGCCACCTCGGCGGACAGGACGGGGCACCTCGGGGGACAACACCGGGCACCTCGGCGGAGATCGGGGAGCGGCTGCTCGACGTGGTGCGTGACGCGCGGGCGGCCGGGGTCGATCCCGAGCAGGCGCTGCGCGACGCCGTACGCCGGACCATCGCCGCCGCCGACACCGGCAGGCCCGCCGACACCGGCAGGCCCGCCGACACCGGCGGGCCCGCCACCTGACGAACGTCACACGGAGGGTGGGTGCCGCGGTGACTAGGCTGGCTCCCGGACCCATTCCCCTCCCCTAGGAGCATCATCGTGGCTTCCATCGCAGCAATCGGCGCGCGCGAGATCCTCGACTCGCGTGGCAACCCCACCGTCGAGGTCGAGGTCGCCCTGGACGACGGAGCGTTCGGCCGTGCCGCGGTGCCCAGCGGTGCCTCGACCGGAGCCTTCGAGGCCGTGGAGCTGCGTGACGGCGCCAAGCGCTATGGCGGCAAGGGGGTCCAGAAGGCCGTCAACGCGGTGCTCGACCAGATCGCGCCCTCGGTGGTCGGCCTCGAGGCCGACGACCAGCGGCTGATCGACCAGACGATGATCCAGATCGACGCCACCCCCAACAAGGCCGCGATCGGTGCCAACGCGATCCTCGGCGTCTCGATGGCCGTGGCCAAGGCCGCCGCAGACTCCGCCGG
>JAGQUE010000564.1:2891-3328 GCA_020438665.1 Nocardioidaceae bacterium
GTTCATGATCGCGCCGATCGGCGCGCCCACGTTCGCCGAGGCGCTGCGCATGGGTGCCGAGGTCTATCACTCCCTCAAGTCGGTGCTGAAGAAGAAGGGCCTGGCGACGGGCCTCGGCGACGAGGGTGGCTTCGCGCCCAACCTCGAGAGCAACCGCGCCGCCCTCGACCTGATCACCACCGCCATCAAGGGCGCCGGCCTCAAGCCCGGCAAGGACATCGCGCTGGCGCTCGACGTGGCAGCGTCGGAGTTCTTCAACCGCGGCAAGTATGACTTCGAGGGCAAGAAGCGCACGGCCGACGAGATGACCGCCTACTATGCCGAGCTCGTCGCGGCCTACCCGATCGTCTCGATCGAGGACCCGCTCAACGAGGAGGACTGGAAGGGCTGGAAGACCATCACCGACGAGCTGGGCGACAAGATCCAGATCGTCGGCG
>JAGQUE010000565.1:0-2623 GCA_020438665.1 Nocardioidaceae bacterium
CTCGCCGATGTTGACGAACAGGCTGGCCTCGGAGATGTTCAGCGGCTCCAGCCCGGAAAGCCTGGTCGCCTCGGCGCTCGTCGGGACGGGTCGCGGTGCCGCACCGACCGAGGCCTTCACCAGGGCCGCGATGTGATCGGGGGTGGTGCCGCAGCAGCCGCCCACGAGATTGACCAGGCCGCTGTGGGTGAACTCCGCGAGCACCTCGGCGAACTGGTCGGGTGTGTCGTCGTACTCCCCGAACTCGTTGGGAAGGCCGTTGTTGGGGTGGGTCGACACGAAACAGTCGGCGATGCGATGCAGCTCGGCGACATAGGGTCGCAGGTCGGCCGCGCCCAGCGCGCAGTTGAGCCCGACCGAGAACGGCCGGACGTGACGGACGCTGTTCCAGAACGCCTCCACCACTTGACCCGACAGGGTGCGCCCAGACGCGTCGGTGATGGTCCCGCTGATCATCACCGGCCAGCGACGACCGCGCTCCTCGAAGAGCGTCTCGAGCGCGAAGATCGCAGCCTTGGCGTTGAGCGTGTCGAAGACCGTCTCGACCATGAGGATGTCGACGCCACCGTCGACCAGTCCCCGCGCCTCGTCGAGGTAGGCGGCGACGAGCTCGTCGAACACGACGTTGCGCGCCCCGGGATCGTTGACGTCGGGGCTGATGGATGCTGTCCGGTTGGTGGGGCCGAGCGACCCCGCCACGAACCGGGGCCGGTCGGGCGTGAGCGCTGTCACCTCGTCGGCGACCGCACGAGCCAGCGCCGCCGCCGAGCGGTTCATCTCATAGGCGAGCCCGTCCAGGCCGTAGTCGCCCTGGCTGATGCTGGTCGCGGTGAACGTGTTGGTGGTGATGATGTCGGCGCCGGCGTCCAGGTAGCGCCGGTGGATCTGGCGGATCACGTCGGGCCGGGTCAGGTTGAGGACGTCGGCGTCACCCTTGAGATCCACCGGTGACGACGTGAACCGGTCGCCGCGGTAGTCCGATTCGCCCAGGCCCTCCTGCTGGATCAGCGTCCCCATGGCGCCATCGAGCATGAGGATGCGCTCACGCAGGATCGCGGAGAGCTGCTCGGTGGCGTCCGGTCGGGTCGCGTCAGGCACTCGGGACCTCGTTCGTCGTGGGCGGAGGGTCTGGACAGGTCAGTGGCGTCCGAGGACTGGACACCTGTTCCACATCGTGACACCTGGCTCCACGCGACTGCCAATCCTCGCGTCCTGACACGGCCGCCGAGGTGCCGGCACGCCTAGACTGGCCCGGTGATCGAGTTCGACGACGTCCCCGAGCTGGTCAGCCCCGTCGTGATCGCCGCGTTCGAGGGCTGGAACGACGCCGCCGACGCGGCCTCCGGGGTTGTCGACCATCTCATCTCGGCCTGGGAGGCACGCGTCATCGGTGCCATGGACCCCGAGGACTTCTATGACTTCCAGGTCAACCGGCCGATGGTCGGCACCGACGTCAACGGCCACCGGAGGATCACCTGGCCGACCACTCGGCTCGCGGTGGCCTCTCCCCCGGACCTCGAGCGCGACATCATCCTCGTGCGGGGCATCGAGCCCAACATGCGATGGCGGCAGTTCGCCGCCGAGCTGCTCGCCGCCTGTGACGACCTCGGGGCGGAGCTCGTGGTCACGCTCGGCGCCCTTCTCGCCGACACGCCCCACACCCGGCCGATCCCGGTCACCGGGTCGGCGACGGAGCCCGACCTCGTCGACCGGCTCAATCTCGAGCCGTCGTCCTACGAGGGACCGACCGGCATCGTGGGGGTCCTCGGCGACGCCTGTGGCCGCCTGGACATCCCGCATGTCTCCTATTGGGCGGCCATCCCCCACTATGTGGCGCAGCCTCCCTGCCCGAAGGGCACCTTGGCGTTGGTGAGCGCGCTCGAGGAGCTCTTGGAGTCCAACCTGCCTCTCGGCGAGCTGGCCGAGGACGCCCGCGCCTGGGAGCGCGGGGTCGACGAGCTGGCGCTGGAGGACGAGGACGTCGCCGAGTACGTCCGCTCGCTCGAGGAGTCCCGGGACACCGTCGAACTCCCCGAGGCCTCAGGCGAGGCGATCGCCCGGGAGTTCGAGCGCTACCTCAAGCGCACCCAGAACGACGACTAGTCCCGCCACGCGACCGCGTGGGGCTCACAGGCGTACGCCGAGCGCCGCGTCGACGAGGTCGCGCACGAGTGCGGGCGCGTCCGCGTCCTCGCCGTCGCTGGCGGCCCAGCCGTCGATCGTCGCCACCGCGGTGGGTGCGTCGAGATCGTCGGCGAGCGCCGCGAGGACGGCCTTGAGGGTGGCGTCCGCAGGCGCGCCGGTCGGCCTCGCGACGGCGCTCCGCCAGCGGGCGAGCGTCTCTTCGGCGTCGGTGAGCTTGTCGGCGGTCCACTCCCAGTCGCTTCGGTAGTGCTGTCGCAGCAGCGCCAGCCGGATCGCCATCGGGTCCGCGCCCGAGGAGCGCAGCCGGGACACGAAGACCAGGTTGCCGCGGGACTTCGACATCTTCTCGCCCTCATAGGCGACCAGGCCTGCGTGGACGTAGGCCTGGGCGAACTCGCAGCCCGGCCGTGACGCCTGACTCTGCCCGGCGCTCATCTCGTGATGGGGGAAGCGCAGGTCGCTGCCGCCGCCCTGGACG
>JAGQUE010000565.1:2766-3009 GCA_020438665.1 Nocardioidaceae bacterium
GGGTCACCGCCCCGCTCGGGGAAGATGTGCATCATCTCCTCGCGCAACATTCCGGACACGTCACCGAACGACGGGTCCGACGACACCGAGTAGTAGACGTCCTCGTCGACCCGATAGGTCGCACCCGTCTTCTCGAGCAGCTGGATCTCGCCGATCACGATCGGCAGCGCCTCGGTGACCCCGATGTACTCGTCGGGCGGGAGCACTCGCAGCGCCTCCATGTCCTGGCGGAACAGCTCGGTC
>JAGQUE010000566.1 GCA_020438665.1 Nocardioidaceae bacterium
ACTGTCACTTCTCGGCCGATGTTTCGGCCGAGAAGTGACAGTTTCACCGGCCCGCCGGTGAAACCGACAGGCCAAGCCTCAGCCCGCAGCAGCGTCGGCGTTGAGCCGGCGACGGCGGGCACGGCGGCGGAAGACGCCGGTGAGCTCGTGGACGTGGAGGGGGCGGCGGAAGCGCCAAACCAGCCCGAGATAGATCAGCCCACCGAGGAACGACGCACCGAGCAGCTGCCAGGCGGCATCGAGGCCGGCCAGACGCGCGGCCGTGGGAGGGACGACGAACGAGACGGCGGCGAGGGCGGCGGCCAGCAGGGTCCCGCGACTTGAGGGCCAGCCCAGGATGGGGCGGATCTGCCAGGTGGGCAGCGCGTTGGAGACCAGGATCGAGGCCGACCAGGCGAGCGCAGCGCCGCTGATCCCGAGCACCGGCACCAGCGCCAGGTTGAGGACCAGGTTGGTGATGAGCGCGGCCATGTTGTTGCGCAGGCTCAGCACGCTGCGGCCCAGCATCAGCAGGGCGATGTCGACGGGCCCGGCGGCGATGCCGACGAGCATGCCGAGCGCCAGGATGATGACGACGGGGACGCCCTCGGAGTAGTCCTTCCCGAAGATCAGCAGAAGCGTGGCCGGGATGACGGCGCAGGTCAGATAGACCGGCCAGGCGATAAGCACGTTCCAGGTCGTGGCCGTGCGGAGGGCGAGCCCGGCCTGGTCGGGCCGACCGGCGGCGTGAAGCCGGGCGATCTGGGGGCCGACCATCTGCTGGACGCCCTTGATGGCTTGGAGCCCGGCCGCCACGAAGCGCGAGGACGCCGTATAGACGGCAGCAGCGGCCGGCCCGGCCAGCACCGCCACGATCGGGATGTCGGCGCGCCGGATGCCGATCTGGGCGATCTGGGTCAGTGCCCGGGGGGCGTTGAAGCCCCAGACCTCGCGCCAGACGGCGCGCACGGGCTGCGACCGGGGTGACACCCAGGCGGGGAAGCCCTTGGAGCGGCACAGCCGGGTGAAGCTCACCAGCCCGGCGATGCTCGCGACGGCATAGGGGAACACCCACGCGAGGGCCAGCCAGACCGAGGAGTCCGTCACGAGCGCCGCGACGACGGCCAGGATCGGCTGGAGTCCCTGGCGGAGCAGGCTCTCGACCAGGATCGTCGGCCGGACCGTTCCGAGGCCGCGGGTGCCGGCGAGGACGAGGTTGGAGACGGCCGCGAAGGGCAGGAACAGGCTGATCACCTGGGCGGTGCGGATGTATTGGTCGGTCCAGGGCACGAGGGGCAGGAGGAACCACAGCAGCGAGGTGACCCCGACGGCGATGACCAGGACCGGGGCCAGTGTGGCCATGACGACGGCCGCCACGTCCGTGGGTCGCCGCTGGGCCGCATCGATCTCCGACAACCGGATCGCGACGAACCGCACCACGCCGATGTCCGAGCCGAGCGTCACGATCGCCAGCGCGATCAGGAAGAGCGAGGTGAGGCTGAAGACGATGCCGACCTCGGCCTTGGGGAAGCCCCAGGTCGCGACCGTGATGAAGGCGAGCCCGCCCAGGCCGGTGACGAGCGAGGCCACGAGCCCGCCAAGCCCACCGCGCGCGAGCTTGCGCAGCTCCGCGCGATCGGTGCCCACCGGCTGCTCGGCGTCGAGACCGGTCGCCGGGTCGTCCGTCATTGCTCCTCGTCGGAGGTGGTCTCGCCCCGACGGTGGCGACGCGACGGCGGGTCGACCGCCACCACGCCCAGGGGGTGGGAGCCGGTGGTCCGGGCCCACTGGAGACCTCGCTCAAGGTCGTCGCGCGAGGTGTGGCCGAGGACGACGACGGGCACCCAATAGGCGCAGCCACCGACCAGCGACCGGCCGACCGTGTCGTCGGTCGGCGCGGCATGGACCACGACCCAGTCATAGACCTGGGTGGCCCGGTCGAGCAGTGCGTCCAGGCGCGGCGTGCCATAGAGCCGGCGTCCCATCGTCGGTCGACGACCGACGTCCATCCGCGACAGGTCCTTGTCCTTGCGGGCCAGCCGGATCTGCTCGGGACCGTTGGTCAGCGCCTCGGACAGGCCGCTGCGCTTGGACGCCTCCTCGGAGGCGCCGTCGATCAGCAGGACCTGCTGGTGGCCTTGGGCCAAGGCGCGCGCCAGCGCGTCAGGGAACTCCAGCGGCTGTCCGTCGGCGGTCACGGCACTGATGGCGATCGTCGCCGGGCTCTTGACGCGCCGGGTCAGCACGGCCGCCAGCATCAGGGCCGCGTCGGGGAGGTCGTCGACGGGCGTTTCGAGCCCCTCGGTGCCGCTGCCATCGGCGAGGACGTGGCCGAGGACGGGGATGCCGAGGTGCTCGACGTCGGATACCGTCCTGAGCAGGTCGAGCCGTCGCTCGCGGACGAGCGCGAAGGCGGCGCCCAGGATCAGGCCGAGGACGACACCGGCCGGGATCGCGATCGTCAGCGGCAGCGACAACCCCGACCTGCGGGCGACCGGCTCGGTGATGATCTGGCCCGGCACCGAGTCGGCGGTCACCAGGGTGGACAGCTGGAGTCGCAGGTTCTGCAGCTGTGCGGCGATGGCCTTGATCTCGGGGGAGTTGGGCTTGAGTCCGTCCTTGCGGTTCTGGGCGAGCTCGTCGGTCAGGTTGTCGATGCGCTGCTGGATACCGTTCTGGCGGTTGGAGATGAACGCGTCGCGGCGCAGGCTGCGGTAGTCCAGGTAGCTCTGGGCGTATTGGTTGGAGATGGCGGTCGCCGTCTGGGCGTTGCCTGCCCGGAAGGTGATCTGGATGATCTGGGTGTTGGTGGGGATGCCGACGCCCAGACCCTTGGTGAGGTTGGTCTTGGCGTAGGTGTCCGGCAGCGCGCTGCGCACCGCCTGGACGATCACGTCGGAGGAGACCACTTGGGCCTCGGTCTCCAGGCGCGTCAGGTCGCTGCCCGCGCCGTCGGGACTGTAGGAGTTGCCGTCGAGAGGCTGCACCAGCACCGTGGAGGTGGCGACGTACTCGACCGGCAGCAGCGCGGCGGCCGTGCCGACGAGGGCTCCGAAGAACAGCCCGAGCACGGCCATCAGGAGCAGGTGCGGGCGCAACGCCGCCCCGATCTTGAGACGTGGCGGTGCTGCGGGTTCAGGTGAGCTCATGGTCCCCCGGGTCCTCCTCATCGTGTGCCGGCGTCGTGGCCGGTGTGTCCGGCACACCTCCGAGGGCCCCGCGGACCGCCGGAACGACATCCTCGTCCGGCTCGCTCGACCCTGCGAATGATACCCGCCGGGGGTCTCGGCCACCCGACAACGCCAGTCTCCACCGACCCCACGGAAGCTGGGTCAGCAGGATGCCGAACAGCAGGCCCAGCGTCAGCCCACTGGCGACGAACACCTCGGCTTGGCCGGGTCGGTACTCGGTCGCCTTGGCACGGATGATCACGGCAGACTCGGTGTTGTTGGTCGCGATCGCCTTGTCGAGGCGCGCCTGGAGCAGGTTGGCGGTCTGGAGCTGTCCCTGGCCGGGGTTGCCCTCCGTGATCGCCTCGAGCGCCTGGCGCTTGAGCACCGACACCCGGTTCTTGAGCTTGCTGACGCGTTCCCGGCTGAGCGCGAACGTGTCGGCCTGGAGCTGGAGCAACTGGTCGGTCGCGGCATTGGAGCCGGCGACCGCCTGCTTCCTGGTCGCCGCCCGGACCTGGACGACCAGCACCCGCGAGCCGGGCTTGGCCGAGATGACCAGGTTGTCGCGCGCCTCCTGGGGCGTCACCTGCATCGCGTCGGCCATCGCGGCGATGGCGCGATCGGAGCGCAGCAGGGACGCGGTGGTGTCGATGGTGACGAGCGGCTGCCTCTCGTTCTCCACGCTGAGCGACAGGTAGGTGATCTGGGGCGACAGCGCCACCCGGGACGACGCGAAGTAGCGAACCGGCAGCGAGAAGAAGATCGAGGCGCCGATGACCGCGCCGAGCAGGGTCGTGATGAGCAGCACCGGCCACGATCGACGCACGTGCGAGACGTACGACGACAGCTCCGGCAGGGGACGCTCGTCAACCGAGGACATCTGATGCCCTCCAGAACGGGGTGTGGCCGATCAGGTCGCCCAGCGCGGCGTCGTGGGTCTCGTAGTGGCTCCGCAGCCGCTCGGCGACCTCGGCGTCGAGGCCGTCGCCGGGGCGGGCGTTGTAGCGGTCGAAGCGCTCCGGCATCGTCGGGGCGATATCGAGGAAGTCGATGATGCGCTGGAACTCCATCTCGGGCTCGGCGAAGAACGACTCTGACTCGATGATGAGCAGGCGGTCACGCCCCAGCCCCTCGATGAACGGCTCGAGCAGGCGGGCATATTCGCCGCGCCGCCGATAGGCGTGGTGGCGGTGGTTGAAGCTCTGATAGCTCGGGTCGGCCATCATGCGCTCGACCTCGCCCTCGAGGCGCGCGTCCTCGAGCTCGATGGCCCGCGCGAACGAGTGCTCCCACTCATAGCCGCGCGCGAGCTCGTGCTTGAAGGCGGAGTAGGCGCGCTCCACGGGATCGCGCACCATCGCGATGAGGCGTACGCCGGGCAGGTCGCGCACGATCCGGCCAGGCGCCTGTGGGTGGAACATGTAGTAGCCGCTCGCATCGAAGACCCGCAGATCGTCGGCGGTGGACCGGGCCGGGAAGTGGCCGCGGTACCAGCTCTCTCCCCGCGCATAGTCGAGGTCGAAGTAGTTGACGCCCTTGTGGAGCTGGGCACGCCGGATCTGGGGGTGGGCCAGCAGGGCACGGAACAGCGACGTCGTGCCGCACCGCTGGCCGCCGATGACCAGGAAGTCGGGCGCCGGGCGCCGGTCGGCGGTGCGCTCGCCCCACCACACCGCGGCTCGGCGGCTGGTGGTGCGCAGCGACTTGGGCGCCAGCTTGCGGACGTTCACGCGACGGCTCCTCGTTCTAGTCGGTCGGTCTCGGATCGCAGGAGGCGCAGCACCCAGTCGAGCCTCGTGGCCACCAGGGGGGCGGGGACGATCGTCAGGTCGGCGGCATAGCGCCGGGCGGCGGTGAGGAGATAGAGCGCCAGCACCGGGCTGGTCAGCCCCGCGTCGACGCCGCAGTCGGCGAGCAGGCCCGGGAGCCTTCGGAGGAAGCGCTGCTCGGCGTCACCCGGCTCGTGGGCGCGGACGCTGGACGCGGCGAAGTGGACGACGTCGAAACCCTGGGGCAGGTCGGTCGCATAGCGCTCCCAGTCCCACACCTCCAGCAGGTCGCCGCTCCACGCCATGTTCCA
>JAGQUE010000567.1 GCA_020438665.1 Nocardioidaceae bacterium
CGGGATCGGCCGGGTTGAACAGCACCCCGACCCCGGCGGCGGGGCCGGCCAGGGGTTGAGCGGTGCCGGTGAGGAACGCCGCGACCGACCCGGCACCGCGCAGCAGCACCGATACGGTGAACCCGGCGACCACCAGCAGGAGGGCCAGGTTCACCAGCTCGTCGTCGACGGCGCGGGGACGGACGCGCATCGGGTCACCCGAGGTCCGCGACCACGTGGGAGGTCATCCCGACGAGCAACAGCCCGCCGCGCCGAGAGGCAAGCAGCGCCGGCGGGAGCCGCACGTCGGCGTTCCCGTCGGCGTCAGCGGTCTGGCGGGCGAGAACGAAGGCGATCGCGACCTCCTCGCCGGGAGCGAACCCGGCGCCCCGGGACATCGCCGCCGGACGTTCGGCGTCCGGCGGCTCCGGTGGCTCCTGGAGGTCGCGCGGCGTGGCGATATCGACGTACGTCGTCCCGTCGGCCTCCCGGACCTCCACCCGCACCGGCTCACCCAGGGCCCCGGTGATCTCGTCGAGGACCGAACGGAGATGGGGACGGCCGAGGGGCCGGTCGGCGGCGTACGGCTCGCCGTCGACCTCGACGCCCAGCAGGCCGTCGGCGCTCACGCTGACGTCGACGATGGACAGGACGGACGGGATCCTCACAGCTCGAGCACCGTCGCCTGCCGCCGTAGCCCGTGGGAGACCCGGGCCGGTCCTGTGGCCAGCCTGGGCGCCTCCCGTCGGAGACCGGGCGGGGTCCCGTCGCCGACCTTGGCGGTCTCGAGGCCGTCGAGGATCGCGAGTGCCGTGGCGCGGACCCGTTCGGCCGTGGCCTGGACGACCTCGATCGGAGACTTGCCTGGCACGCTCGCGGCCCACGTGGAGACGTAGGGGATCGTGTACGACGAGGTGTCCAGGCCGTGGGCCGCGCCAACCATGAGCGCGACCGACTCGGCCTCGACCTCGGCGACCCCTCGGTGGAGCGTGGCGTCGGCGGGAAGGTCGGCTGTGGGTACGTCGTCGCGTGGTGCGTGGAGGTGGACGTGGCCGAGCTCGTGGGCGAGCGTCTTCGCCTGGGCGGCGTCGTCCATGTCCACCCGGATCGAGACATCGTGGCCCAGGAAGTCGGTCAGCCCGTTCGCCCCGCCGATGGCCGACGCCGAGGAAACCAGACGCAGCTCGTAGCCGCGCCCGGTGATCTGGTCGGCCAGCCCATCCCACAACCCCTCGGGGGCCTCGCCCCGGAGCAGCTCCGGCCTCGGTGGCTCGGGGACCGGCCCGCCCTCGGTCTGGGAGAGGTCCCACACGTGCGCAGGCTTCAGCCCGATCAGACGCGACCTGACCGTCTCGCCCAGGCGCGGCCTCTCGTTGCGGCCGAGGCGCCGCCACGACTCCGGATCCGCGGGGGTCGCGGTAGCGAACCGAGCCGTGACGGGCGCGAGGATGCCGTACCCGGCCTGCCCCTTCACCACATGCCGGCCGAGCGAGAGCCACTGGTGGAACCCCGCAACGTACGTCGGCATCGGCTCAGGCACCCG
>JAGQUE010000568.1 GCA_020438665.1 Nocardioidaceae bacterium
CAGATGATCAACTACGACCTGCCATGGAACCCCATGCGAATCGTCCAGCGCCACGGCCGCGTCGACCGCATCGGCTCCAAGCACGACTACGTGTTCCTCGGTCTGTTCTTCCCCGCAGAGCGCCTCGACGCACTGCTCGAGCTGGAGGCGCGCCTGGAAGCGAAGCTCGCGCTCGCGGACGCCGCGGTCGGCGCGGGGGAGGTCCTCCCCGGCCGCGGTCCGGGCCACGAGGTGAACCTGGCCGACGACCGGGTCATCGACGAGTTCGAGAAGCTCCTCGACTCCGGCGGGTCGAGCGCTTCGCTGTCGGGTGAGGAGTACCGCCGCCGACTCTTCGGCGCCTTCAACATGGAGCCAGTGCTCAAGTCCGACGTCCTGTCCCTCCCGTACGGGTCGGGCAGCGGGTTCGTGAATCCGATCGTCCATGGCAATGGCTACGTCTTCTGCGTCAAGATCGGCAAGAGCACCAAGCCGTGGTTCCGCTACGTCCCTGCCGACGACGACTGGTCGCTGCGTCTCACCGAGGACGGTGAACCGATCGTCTCCTCCGACACCCTCATCTCGCTGCGTGTCGCCGATCCGCAAAACTCCAACGCCGAACGCTGGCTCCCCGAGGACGTCTACGACCATGCGTTCGATGCCTGGGAGGTCGCCCGCGACAGCGTCTATACCGCGTGGAAGGAACTGACTGACCCCAACGCCTTCCAGCCCGACCTGCCGCTGTCCTTCCGGGACGCCTACTCACTCGTGCTCCGCAAGGGCGGCTACCTCGGCAAGGACGCACAGATCGCGCTGGCCAACCGGCTGCGCAGCGTGCCCTCGGCCAAGGTCTCCCGGCAGGTTCGCGGAGCGCTCAACCAGGGCGCCACCGACGAGCAGCGCATCGGCTTGGTCACCGAGGTTCTCGACGAGGCCGGCATCACCGCACCGCCGCCGCGTGAGGCGCTGCCGGACATCGAAAAGCACGAGGTCCGACTCGTGACGTGGATGGCGGTCAAGGGAACCCGCGGCCAGGAAGCGAAGTTGGGCCAGATCCCCGGCACAAGGCAGGCGGGAGAGTTGTTCTGATGACCTTCGATGCACGCAACTCCGTCGACAAGGGACTGCACCACCTCGCCGGCCGCCTCGACCCGATCATCGGCGCCCGGCTCGCGCCGAGCCTCGGCGGTCTGCCGTGGCCGACCATCCTCACCGAGATCGACAAGATGCGCGGCAAGCCGCCCAAGTCTTATGCCGCGACCGACCTCCAGTCACAGCTCAAGGCGATCACGGAGCGGCTCGGCAACCTCGGGTTCCCCTTCGACGACCACACACGCCTGGTGAGCGCCCTCGGAAGCGAACTGCGGATCGTCCGCAACCGCTGGGCACACCACGACGAACTCACCACGCTCGATGCGTGGCGCGCCCACGACTTCGCCGTACGACTTCTGGAGCACTTCGGTGACCGCGAGGGTGTCGCCGGCGCCAGCAGCCTGCGGGACGGGGCGTTCGACGCGCTCGCGGAGGAGAAGGGCGTCGCCGCACACCCGGCCTCTGCTGAGCCCGAGCAGGCGCTCGTGTCTCCCGTGCCTCCCGTCGACGTGCGGGCCGTCGCGGACGTGGTCCGGCCCGACCCGGTCGTGCTCACCCGGAGCGACGCAGCCAGCACCCCGACCATCGGTGCGGAGCGCTTCGAGTTCGAGTCGTGGACCGTCGTGCCGGTTGGCGACGTCGCCGTACTCGACGACCTTCCCAAGAAGGCGGCCAAGGAGAAGGTCCGCGCAGTTGCTACCGAGATCGCCGGGTTCGAGGGCCCGATCCACATCGACCGGCTCGCCCAACTGACCGCCGCCTCGTTCGGGGTGCAGCGACTGTGGTCGGCACGCGAGAAGAAGCTGACCTACCAGATCCGACAGACCGGGCTGCTGGTCGATGACGACAAGTTCGTGTGGCCGACCGACCTCGACCCCAAGACGTGGGACGAGTTCCGGCCCAACGACAGCACCGTCGATCGTCCGTTCACCCAGATCAGCCCGATCGAGATCGCCAACGCCATGCGACTCCTCAGAAGCGGCACTCCACACCTCAGCACGATTGACCTAGACGCCGCCACGCTTAGGACCTTCGGCCGAAAGCGCAAGACCAAGCAGTTCGCGGCTCACCTCAGCAAGGCGCGGGCACTTGTTTGACGACGCACGCCGGGCCCACTGAATCACCTGCATCCGCGTACGCTGCCACGGCAGCATGGAAGGCCCCTACTGCGGTCGAGGTTGGTAGCGTGCCGAGGTGAGCGCGCCGGTCAGCCACCTGCTCGTAATTGGAGAGCGCGAGGCGCTCGCATGGATTCTGCGCGAAGAGCGCATGGCCTTCCCGGCCGCGAGAGCAGCATCCGCGGGCCGCCTCCAACCCGGCGCCACGCTGTTGATGCTGACGACACGTGGCTGTTACCACAACCCGACTCGGGATCGGACCTTGGTTATCGGCGAATCAACCGTGACCTCCGCGCCGGTCTTTCTTGAGAAACCTATCCGGATCGCCCGCCGCGAGTTCGTCATGGGTTGCAGCCTTCGGATCGAGAAGCTTGCCCCGATACGACATGGTGTTGAGGTCGCCCCACTGGTCGCGTCACTGGAGGTCTTCAGCAACAAGCGTGCGTGGTCCGCCACGCTCCGGCAGACACTAGTCGCCCTGGGTGCCAGCGACACCCGGTTGCTTCGCGCGGAACTTGAATCCAGCGTCGAGCCCACGCCCGAGGCACGGTCCACCTACCTCGACTCGATCCGACCCGTTAGAGCGTTGCGGGCTGCCGAACAGTGACGGTCTCCCGGTGCCGACAGCGCGGCAGCGACGGAGCGCGGCGGAGGCGCCACACGGGCGCTTGGTCGCCGGCGCGCCACCTCGGGAGCAGTTCAGGACTGGTCCTCCACATCCGTGACGAACGGTTGCTGTCTTGGGGGAGGCCAGACAAGTTCGAGCCGACGCCTCGAAGAGCCATAGCGAGATCCAGGGCAGGACGGGTCATTGCATGGGCCGAAGAAGAGGTCGGCCTGGAGGTGTAGGTCATCCATGGGAGTCATCCGTTCGTGGTTTCAGCGGTGGGCGGTTGGATGTGCAAGCACGAGCCCACCCGTCTCGCGTGTGGGCGCGAGGACCTCGGCCTGCGCACGTGCCTGCTTGCGCTGCCCTGCGGCCGCGGCGATGCGCTGCACCCGCTCCATCGAGTTGGGGCCGAGCTGCCACTGGGCGTAGTGGACCAGCGAGCCAGCGAGGCCGGCGTGAACAACGATCTGATCGGCGTCGCGCTCGACCACACCACGCCACGCCCGGTCGGCAGCGGGCGCGATGTAGCTGATCGCGACCAGGACGCCGGTGGCGACGCCGAGCACGGGGTCACCACCGGGCTGGAAGCCCTGTACGACCACGATCACGCCGACCACGGCCCGCAGATGCCAGGCGAACCCTGCCGCCGGCACCCACGAGAAGGCGCGCCCGATCTGCCGGACGACGACGTACAGGAGCGTCCAGGGGAACGCCCACAGCCGCGCCGCGAGGTCGAAACGGGCCGGCCCGACGCGCTGGCTTGCCACCGCGTAGCCGATCGCCGCAGCAGCGTCCTCGCGCGTGAGCCGGCGCTCGTAGAGCCCCTGGACCACGTTCGGCTCCACGATCACGGTGCGGCGACCGATGGGGGAGGCGACCAATCCGCCGGTGTCGGTCCCGCGCATCAGCACCCGTCTCGGGGCCAGGTCGAGGACCTCGAGCAGCGCCAGGGTCGGTGCGAGTGTTGCGCGCTCTCCGGCACGTAGACCGCGGGCGAACCCGAAGACCCGCGCAGCGGGAGACTCCCACCGTCCGGTCGCCAGGACGAGTGACACGACGAGCGTGCCGGCGAACGCAGCCACCATGCCGGCGCCGGGCAGGAAGCCCAGGCCGATGATCGCGACGAAGCTTCCGGCGAGCGCGGCCGGGACGACCGCGAAGAGGCGGATGATCTTGGTCGACGTTCGCATTCATCCTCACCTCCCTTTCCGTTCGGGGAGCCCTGTCGTCGAGCCAGGCCCATTGGTCGGCAGCACCCGATCGTGCCGACACCTCAGTGCTGAGTGTGCGCCGATCCACCGACAGCGCAACTGAACCGGCCCGGACCTGTGGATAACAGGCGGCTATCCACAGGTACGGGTCCGGATGCTTGACAACCGGCGGCAGCGGCTATCGGCCGATGCTGTCGGCGAGCAGGTCCTGGTCCGCCTCGGTGAGG
>JAGQUE010000569.1 GCA_020438665.1 Nocardioidaceae bacterium
GAGTTCGACAAGGACGACCAGATCGAATCGGTCGACGGCTACCACCTCACCGAGCTGCAGGCCGACGTCGACTCCGACATCACCCTGCTGCGCGAACTGCGCGACCTCGCCGCGGTCGTCATCGACGGCATCGAGCCCAAGGTCGAGCGCCTCATCGAGGAGCTGACCCAGATCGCCACCGACGCCCAACGCGTCGACCCCCGCGGGCTCTCACACGCCGACCGGCGCAAGGTCATCATCTTCTCCGCCTTCACCGACACGATCGTCCCGATCCACGAGGCCGTCGTCGAGGCGATCGCCAACGCCCCGGCCGGGTCCCCGCTGGCCGACTACCGCGGCCGGGTGGCGCCCCCGATCATGGGCTCCTACGCCAAGACCCACGAGCGAGGCGCGAGCGGCGGCGTCGACCAGGGCGGCCGCGCCTCCACCATCGCCGGGTTCGCGCCCGCCACCGCCGGACCCCGCAACGCCGCCGGCGAACCCTCAGCCAAGGACGAGTTCGACATCCTCTTCACCACCGACGTGCTCGCCGAGGGCGTGAACCTGCAGCAGGCCGGCCAGATGATCAACTACGACCTGCCCTGGAACCCCATGCGGATCGTGCAGCGCCACGGCCGCGTCGACCGCATCGGCTCCAAGCACGACTACGTCTTCCTCGGCCTCTTTTTCCCCGCCGAACGCCTCGACGCCCTCCTCGAGCTCGAAGCGCGGCTCGAGGCCAAACTCGCGCTCGCCGACGCGGCCGTCGGCGCGGGGGAGGTCCTCCCCGGCCGCGGCCCGGGCCACGAGGTCAACCTCGCCGACGACGAGGTGATCGACGAGTTCGAGAAGCTGCTCGACTCCGGCGGATCGAGCGCCTCCCTGTCCGGCGAGGAGTACCGCCGCCGCCTCTTCGGCGCCTTCAACATGGAACCGATCCTCAAGTCCGAGGTCCTCTCCCTGCCCTACGGCTCGGGCAGCGGCTTCGTGAACCCGATCGTCCACGGCAACGGCTACGTCTTCTGCGTCAAGATCGGCAAGAGCGCCAAGCCCTGGTTCCGCTACGTCCCCGCCGACGACGACTGGAACCTCCGGCTCACCGAGGACGGCGAGCCGATCGTCTCCTCCGACACCCTCATCTCACTGCGAGTCGCCGACCCGCAGAACTCCAGCGCGGAACGCTGGCTTCCCGACGAGGTCTACGACCACGCGTTCGACGCCTGGGAGGTCGCCCGCGACAGCGTCTACGCCACATGGAAGGAGCTCACGGACCCCAACGCATTCCAGCCAGACCTCCCGCTCTCCTTCCGCGACGCCTACACCCTGGTGCTCCGCAAGGGCGGCTACCTGGGCAAGGACACCCAGATCGCACTGGCCAACCGGCTGCGAAGCGTTCCGACGGCCAAGGTCTCCCGCCAGGTGCGCGGAGCCCTCAACCAAGGCGCCACCGACGAGCAGCGCATCGGCCTGGTCACCGAGGTCCTCGACGAGGCGGGCATCACCGCTCCGCCGGCCCGCGAACCCCTTCCCGACATCGAGAAGCACGAAGTCCGGCTCGTGACCTGGATGGCGGTCAAGGGCACCCGCGGCCAGGAAGAGACCCTGGGCCAGCTCGCCGGATCCAAGCTCGCCGGAGAACTGTTCTGATGCCCTTCGACGCACGCCACTCCGTCGACAAGGGCCTGCACCATCTGGCCGGCCGGCTCGACCCCATCATCGGCGCCAAACTCGCACCCAACCTTGGGGGACTGCCCTGGCCGACCGTGCTGACCGAGATCGACAAGATGCGCGGCAAGCCACCGAAGACCTACATCGCCACCGACCTGCAATCCCAACTCAAGGCGATCACCGAACGGCTCGGCAATCTCGGGTTCCCCTTCGACGACCACACCCGCCTCGTCAGCGCCCTGGGCAGCGAGCTTCGGATCGTCCGCAACCGCTGGGCCCACCACGACGAGCTGACCACGCTCGATGCCTGGCGGACCCACGACTTCGCCGTGCGTCTGCTCGACCACTTCAAAGACAGCGACGGCGTCGCCGAGGCGAGCACCCTGCGCGACGAAGCCTTCACGGCCCTCGCCGAGGAGAAGGGCATCGCCGCACACGTCACCTCGACCATCGCCGAACCCACCATCACCCAGACCCTGACGCCGACCCCCAGCCCGAGCCCGACGGCCGCTGCCGACGTGGTCCGCCCCGCCGCCGTCGTGCTCACACGCACTGACGCCGCAACCCCGACCATCGGCTCGGGACGCTTCGAGTTCGAACCATGGACCGTCGTCCCCGTTGGCGACGTCACCGTGCTCGACGATCTCCCGAAGAAGGCCGCCAAGGAGAAGGTCCGCGCCGTCGCGACCGAGATCGCGGAGTTCGAGGGCCCTATCCACATCGCCAGGCTCGCTCAGCTCACGGCGGCCTCGTTCGGTGTCCAGCGCCTGTGGCCGGCACGCGAGAAGAAGCTGGTCTACCAGATCCGGCAGACCGGGCTCCTGGTCGACGACGACAAGTTCGTCTGGCCCAGCGACCTCGACCCCACCTCGTGGGGCGAGTTCCGCCCCAGCGACAGCACGGTCGATCGACCCTTCACTGAGATCAGCCCCGTCGAGATCGCGAACGCCATGCGCGTGCTGACGAATAGCAATCCGACCATCAGTGCTGCCGAACTCGACGCGGCCGCGCTGCAAACCTTCGGCCGAAAGCGCAAGACCAAGCAGTTCGCAGCCCACCTCGACCGGGCCCGCAGCCTGCTGTAGCCGCGCGGGCCGCGATGCGTGAACGGCTTTGCAGGTGAAGGGTGGCCGGAGCCGCCCTGGCCGGCTACTCCTCGACGTTCGGCGCCTCGTCCCGGACGAGACGCAGATGCTCGCGGCTCGGCCAGGCCACATCGGGTCGCAGCTGACCTCTCTGGATCAACTGGTGGTTGGGACAGTCGGGGTCGTTGCACGGTCCGAAGAACAAGTCGGCCTCGAGGTGCGGGTCATCCATGGTCGGTCTCCTCTCCAGGCTCGTCAGCGGGACGCGCTCGGGTGGGCGAGCACCAGACCCCGCGGCGGCTCAGGGAGCGCAGCTGCTCGCGCACGTGCCTGCTTGCGCTCCTCGGCCGCAACGCTGATGCGGTGCACCCGCCTCATCGAGTCCGGGCCGAGCTGCCACCGGGCGTAGTCCACCAACGACCCGGCGAGGCCAGCCAGCGCCACGATTCGGTCGGCGTCACGCTCGACAACCGCCCGCCAACGACGTTCGGCTGCCGGAGCGATGTAGCTGATCGCGACCAAGGCCCCAGCCACCACCCCCAGGATTGGGTCTCCGCCGGGCTGGAAGCCCTGGGCGACCACGACCACACCGAGCACGATTCGCATCTGCCACGCGAACCCGGCCGCCGGCACCCAGGAGAAGGCCCGCGTGACCTGACGTACAACGACGTACAGCAGCGTCCAAGGGAACGCCCACAACCGTGCGGCGAGGTCGAACCGGGACGGCCCGACCCGCTGGCTGGCTACCGCATGCCCGACCACGGCAGCAGCGTCCTCCCGGCTGAGCCGACGCTCGTAGAGCGCCTGCACCAAGCCCGGCTCCACGACCACCGTGCGCCGTCCGATCGGGGTAGCAAGCAGCCCGCCGGCATCGGTGCTCCGAATGAGCACACGGCCCGGAGCGAGCTCGAGAACCTCGAGCAGCGCACGCGTTGGTGCCAGAGCGGCCGTCTCCTCGGCCCGCA
>JAGQUE010000570.1 GCA_020438665.1 Nocardioidaceae bacterium
GGGTGAGTGACGGGACTTGAACCCGACGTCAGGCCGTGCCGGCACGCGGGGGTGCCGACGGCCTGCAATTCTACGCGCCGACAAGCGGCCACAAGTGGCACTGAGAGGCGACGAGGGGCGACGAGCGGCGCGTTTGCCCCCAATCTGCCCCCCATTGCGTACCTCGCCGCCCCGGGGACGGTCGCCCCACATGATCGAGAACGACGACTTCAAGACCCTCAGGCGCTACACCCGGCAAGAGGCCGCGGCCATGCTCAACATCGACGACCGCTGGCTCAAGGACTGGATCTCCCAGCAGTGCGTTCCCCACCAGCGCAAGGGCAAGGTGCGCGGCGTGTGGTTCACCTACGACGACATCCGCACCATCGGCAAGATGCTGACCGCGGGGTTGATGAGCACGCGCCAGGCCAACAGCCGTGCTGAGGCAGGTGCCGCGCCCGGGCTGGAGCCGTCCGGCGAGCCGATGGCGACGCCGTCCGGCGCCGTCACCGCAGACGTCGGCGGCTCGGTCTCCGAAGACCAACTGGCGCGGTTCCGCAGCCTCCGGCGCGCCTGAACGCAGCGCCAGCGGGTCCCGGACAGGGAGAGCGGCCGCGCGGGCGCCGAGCGACGGGGTTCTGATGTGCTCTGCGCAGTCCGCGGGATAGCCTGCCAACCCGCGTGCTCGGCCGGGCCGCGGAGAGTGAGCGAGCAGGAGACCCGCACCCGTGGCCGACGAGACCAACGTCCTCGACCAGCTCGTCGGCCAGATCTCCGACGCGGCACTGCGGACTCGTCTTGCTCGCGAGATCGAGCTGCTCCGCGGCTCGCGTCGCTTCGGACTCGTATTCGACCGCCACCTCCCCGAGTCGGTCCGCCTCCCCGACCACCCCATCCGGAAGGGCGTCAGAGTCACCCTCCGGGACGAGTCGACGACATCGACCTGGCGCGTCACCCGGTTCACTGACACCAGCCACACCGTGGCAGTCCTCGGAGGCGACGGAGGCGAGCGAGACGTTGCGGAACTGGTCGTGGTCCGTGAGTCGGGCGAGCCGGTCTTCCCTGGGCTGCAGACCGCTGAGCGCATCGCCAACGGCCCCAGGGACGCGCCCTGGCACACCGTCATCAACGGGGAGAACTTCCACGCGCTCCAGGCTCTTCGCTCCACCCACGCCGGCAAGATCGACCTGACCTACATCGATCCGCCTTACAACACCGGCAACGAAGGCTGGATCTACAACGACCGCTACGTCGACAACACCGACCGCGCGAAGTCCAGCAAGTGGCTCTCCTTCATGGAACGCCGCCTCTTGATCGCCCGCGACCTCCTCAAGGCGACCGGCGTCATCATCGTCGCGATCGGCGACGAGGAGCACCACCGCCTGCGCATGCTCATGGACCAGGTGTTCGGAACCGAGAACTTCATCGCCAGCGTCGTGTGGATCGGCTCGGTCAAGAACGACGCGCGCTTCACCGGCGGCGGCCTGGACCACATGCTCATCTACGGCCGCGACGTCGACGCGATGGTCGAGGCCGACATCGCCTGGCGCGAGCCCAAGGAGGGCCTGCAAGACGTCCTCGACGCAGGTGCGCGGGCGTGGGAGGAGTCCGGACACGACGCGGCCGAGGCCTCACGGCTCCTGTCCCGGTGGTGGTCGCGCAACAAGAGCAAGTACGACCCTGGCCTGGGAGACAACGTCAAGGTCGACACCGATGGCACGGTCATCAAGGTCAGCGACCTCCGTAGCCCGAACCCGCGCCCGAATCTGCGCTACGACATCCTGCATCCGAGCACCGGGCAGCCGGTGCGCATGCACCCCAACGGCTGGGTGTACACCAAGGAGGCGATGCAGCGGCTCATCGACGACGGTCGAGTGCTCTTCGGTGCCGATCACACTGCCGGCGCCCGCAAGAAGACGCCGCTGGCAGCGATGTCCATGCAGAGCGTCCGACCACGCTTCTACCGCGACCGTCGTGCGGCCTCCAAGCGCCTCGAAGCGATGCTCGGCGACAAGCGGTTCCCCTACCCGAAGGACCACGAGGTCTTGATGCGCTGGTTCGGCATCGTGGCACCGAAAGACGCCGTCATCCTGGACTTCTTCGGCGGCTCGGGCACCTCCACCGAGGCGGTCCTGCGTCTCAACGCGGCAGACGGCGGCATCCGGAGATCGATCCTCGTCACGAACAACGAGGTGGGAGCCAAGCAGGCGAAGACGCTGCGCAAGGCCGGCCATCACCCCGGGGACGCGGAGTGGGAGTCACGGGGCGTGTTCGAGTACGTGTGCCGGCCGCGGATCCACACGGTCGTGACAGGCAAGCGAGACGACGGCTCGACCTACTCCGACGGGCTTCGGGCAAACGTCGAGATGCTCAACCTGACCTACCTCGACCCGGGCATGGTCCGCCGTGGGCGCGAGTTCGAGGCGATTGCTCCGCTGCTGTGGCTCCAGGCCGGTGCCGAGGGTGACCGCATCACTGCGGAGTCCGACCAGGGTTGGGCCCTGACGCCGACCTACGGCGTGCTCTTCACCGTCGACGCCCTCACGCCGTTTGCCGCAGAGGTGACCGACGCGGCCAGCGCCGGTGCCCCTCCCAGGATCGTCTTCATCGTCACCGACTCACCGGTCGAGTACCAGACCGCCGGTGACCGCATCCCGGCCGGCATCGAGACCGTACGCCTCTACCAGGACTACCTGTCCAACTACACCATCAACGTCGAGGGCGGAGCCCGATGAGGTTCACGCTGGAGGACTACCAGCAGACCGCGGTCGACCGGGCACTCTCCGCGATCGCTCGCGCACGCCGGGACTTCGACGACGACAGCTCCGAGCGCACGGCGGTCGGCCTGACGGCCCCGACCGGCGCGGGCAAGACGGTCATCGCCACTGCGGTCCTCGAGGGCATCTTCTTCGGGACCGAGGCGCAGCCGGCTCGGCCGGACACGACGGTCCTCTGGGTCACTGACGACCGGTCGTTGAACGCACAGACGATCGGCAAGATCCTGCAGGCCAGTGGCGGTCGGATCGACGCGAACCGTGTCCGCTTCGTCGGTGACACGGACGAGCGGACTCTGGAGTCTGGCTACCTCTACTTCGTTCACATCCAGGCGCTCCAGCGGAACTCGACGCTGCACGCCATTCGCGCTGACGGGGCGCGATCGGACAGGCGGACGTTCGGGGCCTGGGACATGATCGCGAACACGGTCCGCGAGCGCGGCAAGGACTTCCTCGTCGTCTGGGACGAGGCGCACCGGGGATCGGGGGTCTCCTCCAGTGAGAGGCGCTCCATTGCGGGCACGATCGTCAACGGCGGCACAACCAACATCGGCACGCAGCAACCGCCCGCCCCGGTCGTCCTCGGCATCTCGGCCACGCCTGACCGGTTCAGGGCAGCGATGTCCGCCGCCGGCCGCATCATGCGCCCCGTCGATGTCGCGCCGGCCGAGGTGCGTGACTCCGGACTGCTCAAGGACCGCATCCTGATCCGCAACATCGCCGAGGAGCAGCGCGCGGACAACACCATGCTTGCCATGGCCGTTGAGGATCTCCGGGCGTCGTCGGTCGCATGGCGAGCGCACCACGAAGCAACCGGTGACCGCCTTATCGAGCCGCTCCTGGTCGTCCAGGTCGAGCCGAAGGTCACCGATGGCCGGCTGCTCGAGATCCTCACCACCCTGAGTTCGACGTGGCCAGAGCTCTCTGACTACGCCGTTGCGCACTGCTTCGGAGACCCACACGGACCGATCACGGTCGGCGACAAGACCGTCCGCTACCTGCCGCCCGAGGCGATCTCGGACGACGACCGCGCCAGGGTGGTGCTCTTCAAGTCCGCGCTGACCACCGGGTGGGACTGCCCTCGCGCCGAGGTCATGGTCTCGTTCCAGGGCAAGGACTCCTACACCGAGATCGCCCAGCTCATCGGTCGGCTCGTGCGCACCCCGTTGGCCAAGCGCGTCGATGGCGGCGACGACCGACTCGATGAAGTCGTGGCCTACCTGCCCGGCTACAAGACGGAGCACGTCCAGCGCGTCGTCAACGCGCTCACCGACGACGAGACGGTACGAGTGGAGATCCTCATCGCGCCCGAGGTCTGCGCGCGCTCGACCGGGGTGCCGGCAGCTCTGTTCGACCTGCTCGACACGATCCCGTCCTACGAGCGTCCTCGCGTCACGTTCTCGACCCGCACCGCACAGCTGATGCGCCTGGCTGCGGCGCTCAACGAGCACGACATCGTCGCGAGTGCTTCGGCGAAGGCCAGGCACTGGATCGTCGACCAGATGAGGGCCGCCGACCGACAGCGGACCGCTGAGGTCGACGCACGGTTCAACGACATCCTGACGCTCACGGTGGAGACATCCGTCGTCGGCTACGGCGAGGCCGCCATGATCTCCACCGAGCTGAGCGACGTCGCCACGGTGGAGGGAGACCTGGACTCCTACTTCGTGCGAGCCCAGCGCCTGCTGCCCGACGGATCGGCCGCCTGGTACTTCAACGACTTGTGCGACCGCGGGGAGGATGAGATCGACGCGGGCGTGCGACTCGCCGCCATGGCCGGCCTCGGTTTCAAGGACGTCGTCGAGCAGGCCGCGGCCGACCAGATCGAGACCTGGAGGCAGGCACACTCCGCTGCGGTGGCCCGGAAGCCCCGAACCGTCCGCGACCTGATCGAGCCGCTGTGGTTCCTGGGCAGCGCGGACATGCACCCCACGACCGTGATGGCCCGGTCGACCTATCCGGCAGCCACGGCGAAGGTCGTCAACGACCGCGCGGTCGCCGTCGACGTCTTTCCACGCCACCTCTACGTCGTTCCGCCCGGCAGATCAAACGCCGGCCTCTTTCCCGTCGACACCTCGCGGTCGTCCTGGGAGCGAGGTGTCCTCGAGCGCGAGGTCGGTGAACCGACGCTCCTCGGTTGGTACCGGAACCCGTCCTCGGGCCGTCATGCGCTCGCCGTGCCGTACGTGTTCGGCGAGAAGACACGCCTCATGCACCCCGACTTCTTGTTCTTCCACCAGGACGGCGACGAGACCGTGATCGACATCGTCGACCCGCATCGTCACGACCTCAGCGATGCAGCACCCAAGTGGTCTGCGCTGGCCCGGTACGCGCAGGACCACCCGGACCGGCTCCGCAGGGTCATCGCGGTCAGCAAGGTCACAGGCGGCACGCTGCGGGCACTGGATCTCCGCGAGTCGGGGATGGCCGCCGCGCTGGAGGCAGCCACAAGTCCCGATTTGTTGGAGGACCTGTTCACCGGCCACGGCTACGCCTACTGACGCGCCCCGCAAGCACTACTGGTTCGGCCGAGCAGCACTGCGTCACTCGGCCGTCACGAGCCCCGTCCTCACTCTGGCGAGCGAGCGACCACGTACGTCTGTGATCCGAGCCGGAGCCCACCGACCACGGAACGGTTGGTGACCTGCTCTAGGTATTGCTCGGGGAACTGGGTCTTCGGCCATGTGTCGTGGACGGCCGGGCTGCGCCGGCAGTGGCGGCAGAGCACGCCGTAGCCGCTCGCTGCGGCCTCCGGCAGCAGGACGACGTGGTCGGCGTGTCGGCGGCCCCTGCAACTGCTGTGAGGGCACCCGACGGCCTTCACGTGCGTCTTGGCCTTGGTGGCGTAGGCGAGGTAGCGGGGTCGGGTGAATCCGCCCGGCCGCTTCTGCGGCTTGACCAGCTCTCGCACCTCCTGCTCGGTCTTGTCGAGGGCGATGGCAAGGTCGAGGACCCGCATGCCGTGCTTGCGTGTGTCGGTGTCGGAGGTGAGCAGTCTGAGGGCGTCTGCGATCCACGTGGTGTCGTCAGGGCAGGCCGCATCCCCCCAGGCGAGGCCGGGGTCCAGGTAGGTCCGCCGTAGGCGGTCCACGAATGCGGCATGCCATCTCTCGGAGTAGTCCCGAGACCCGTCAGTGACCTGCTCGTAGACGATCCGCTGGACTGCCTCAAAGGGGTGGTCGACGAGGGCGTTCTTGGCGCCGCGTGCAGTGACGCCATGGTCACGAAGCCACGGCATCAGGCGCTTGGTCATGACCGTCTTCCGAGTGGCTGTCTGCTGGCGGGCGACGTCGTCGAGGCTTCGGCCGTCCCGAAGCACGTACTCGGCGACGAGGTCGGCGCGGGCGAGCTCCTTCCCCTTCCGCTCCCTGATGTTCTCCATGAGACCGGCGATCGGGATCCGCACCTCGTCGCCGTTGATGCACGGCACGACAAGGGTCGCGGTCCAGGCCACGAGGTCTCCGGACACGCGGAAGCGTCGGTCGACGATGTGCTTGGAGGCGACAGCTTGGAAGGCGCGTGAACTCCGGCCGTTGTTCAGGCTGGCGCGGTGCAGTCCGGCCTGTAGGTATGCGACCAGGGTCAGGTTGGCATCGACGGGTTCGGCAGCTCCCGGCGTGTCCTTGCGGATGCTCTGCAGCTTGGCCTCGTATCGATCGGCGGCATGGCGCTGCTCATCAGCGTCCGCAGCCGCCTGTCGCGCCTTCTCCTCGTACCTGTCGGCTGCCAGGGAGTCTCCGGCGGCCTCCTTGCGTGCGGCCAGGCGCTCGAACCCGTCCGCCTCCTTGTCGAGCTCTCGCGCCTTGTCGATGGCAGTGTCGCGCTTGGTCTCGAGCTGGCTGCGTTCGCGCTTGTGGTCCGGGCTGGCCGTCGTCGCGGTCGCCGCCACGACCGGGACCACCGACGCCGGGTCGAGGATCTTGTCTTCGACGAGGCGCTGGATCGCCGTGGCAGCACTCGCGCAGTAGGCGTCTGATGCCCACGTCGCCGCGACGTGCTGGCCGGGCTTGCCGGCGAACCGCATCAGCCCGCACGGCCGACCGATCATGTCGACGCCGACGGACAGGGGGTAGTGCACGAGGATGAAGGTGTTCTTGCCGCTGTTGTGCGTGCGGGTCGTGACGCCGTACATGGTTCGGTCACCCGGCCAGCGCTCGTCGCCCGGGCCGGCGGCTTCCCAACGGTCGTACGGGCCGGCCAGGGCTCGGACGTCGCCCGCGTCGCTGTCTCGTCCGGGTGGGGTCTGCGGCGTGCGTCGCTCGCGGAGGATCCGCTCTCGGCACTTCCCGATCACCTCGGCGCGCTCGGCGTCATCACGGAACCCAGTCAGCGGGGTCTGCCAGTCGAGCTCGAGGTCGAAGTAGCCCGTGACGTCGTCAGGGCCGGTGTAGTGAGGAACGAGTCCGCCGACGGCCGTCCCTCGCTGCTTGAGGTCGTTGGCGAGACGATAGGGGTACCGGCCGGTCTCCCAGACCGCGAACTTGCCCAGGTACAGGTGCTCCTCGTCCGGCTTGGTGCGCTTGCCGTTGACGAAGAAGGTCTTGGTGGCGTCACTGAGCAGATCCCGCTCTGTCTCCAGGTCGGCGTAGGTGGAACCTGGCGCGCTCTTCTGCCCCCGGCGCGGCACCCGGTGCCTGACCAGAACTTCCAGTCCGATGTCGACATAGTCGGCACCGGCGGCGTGCATGCGCAGGGCTTCGACGATCACCGGGTGCCAGGCGCGGTCGGCTTCGGCGTACTTCGTCTTCCGATCGCCCAGGACCACTCGTCCGTCCTCACGGCGCAAGTGCCGGATACCGTGTGGCAGCTGACCCTCGCTGATCGGGCACGAGCTCGTCAGAAGCTTCTCGACGCGCCCGCCAGTGAGGGACTTGATCCTCGTGACGCTGTCCTGGTGGTTCATGCCGCCCAGGAGCGAGATCAGCAGGTGCTCGCTCTGGGGGTCGTAGGTCTTCTGGCCGAAGGTGAGGAGCTTCCCTAGCTCAGCGGCCCGGGAGGTGATCTCCTGCCAGTTCGATGTCTCGCGGCCGGCTCGGCGAGTGTCGTCGCCGAACCGCAGCTGGGTCAGGTTGGCGGCGGTGGCATTGAGGAGGGCGACCATCAGCGCGGTGAAGGCGTTGGAATCGGCGGAGTCGTAGCGCTTGATCTGGCGCTGGGTGGAGCTGGTGCTCAGCCGGAGGAAGAGGGTTGTCCCGCACTTCACGATGGCCCCCACGTACTCGTCGTGCACGACTGAGGGATGGATGTCGGTGAGGTAGAGATGGACCACTCCGTGCTGGCGCCCGACGTCGGGTCGCCGGGGGTCGAAGGCCGAGTCGGGGAGGGCGAGGTACGCCTGCACGTCCGGGTCGTCACCGTGCAGCCGGGTGGATCGTCCGACCTGGGAGGCGATGCCCCCGTCGCCCGTGGAGTAGCGGTCCACGTGGCACAAGGTGCAGTCGGTGACGCCGGCCTCGTCGAGCTTGAAGGCGAGCGGCTTGTAGACGCGCTGGGGCGTGAAGTCGTCCGCAAGGACGATGCGGGGCTGGACCTGGACGGGCATGGAAGGCTCCTTGGGTGGTTGGGGCTCGATGCGGCGCACCGTGCCGCCGACCACCGTTGGTGCAGTCACTCCGATACAAAGCCGGGCGCTTGCTGAGATTGGTCCGGACCTTTCGCGGCCGGGGACAACCTTGGTGCTGGGCGGATCTTGGCGTGGATCAGCGGGAGCTGGCGCCAGTCGAGGGCGGCGAACTCCTCGGCGCTGATGGCGCGCAACCGCGCGATCTCCGCCTGGTAGGTGTGGGCTGTCGTCTGTGGTTCGCGTCGTCGCGGAGCGCCGTGTCGGCCTTCGGAGGTGGGCATGGGACGGACCGTCGACGCGGCCACTTGCGGTCCAAGGAGTCCGGCGTATCCGCACCCTCGATCCGTGACGGATGACGCGTGGTGACGGGGATCGAGGACAGTCGGTCAGAGTGCGAGCTACTGGGCCTGGGTCTTGAGAAGCGTCACTACGTGTCATTCCGTCACCCGCGACACCGGCGGCGAGCCAGACGCTGTGCTGTGGCGTTTCGAGAGTGGGCGTCGGCCTCCACGACTTGTGGAGCCCGGGCTAGACCCTGCGTCAGGGCTCGCGCATCCGGGTCGGTGATGAGGCGGCTTGTGCGGGTGATGGTGGCTGCGTGGCTCAACACGACTTCCGGCCAGCTCCCCGGCCCCGCCGGACCCGACGATGGGCGTCGTCCGCCGTCGTCTCGGTCGTCGCTCTGATCCTCGTGACGTCCTTGTCGCTGATCGGCTGGGACTGGTCCGGGGCCGAGCGCACCGAGCTTGCTCAGTGGCTGATGGCCGCGACGTCCGCCGTCACCCTCGTCGCAGCGATCGTGGCGGCCTTCTACGCCGCTGGAGCGTTCCGGTTGGAGTCCGCCCGGGAGGAACGATGGAACGACGCCCAGAGGCGCGCGCAGGCCGCGCTGGTGGCTGCCTGGCCCACCGGCGACGTCGGGATGGCCCGGGCTGCTGAACTGAATGAGGAGACGGGGAGGTATCCGCTCGCGGAATGGGTGACGTCCGCGACGATCACCCTTCGCAACGCGTCAGAGGTACCCGTGACCCGAGTGAAAGCACAGGTGGTCATCGAAGTCAGGGGCGATGGCGTCTCGGACGAGTACCAGCTAGGACGTCACGAACTCGCGGTGCTGCCGCCCGGCGACGCTGGAGTCACCGTGCAGGTGACGACCACACGGAACACGGCCGAGAGGCTGCGGTTCGCCGGTCAGCACTCGGATGAGCAGGAGGTTCGGTTTGAGCCGCAGGTCTTCCTCACCTTCGTCGACTCGGCCGGTGTGACCTGGTCCCGGTGGCCGAGCGGGGCGCTGACCGAGATGACGATGGCTGGTGTCCTCGCCCGAGATTCATAGTTCGTGCCCGGGCAGACGAGGCCTCGCGGTTCCGCCGACTGACGTCAGGTGCCGGCACCGAGTGCTCGGGGACCGGGGCGTCCTCATGGCCAGCGCGCCGGCCGGGTGACAGCCGCCGCGCCGGTGCCCGGCGGACCTGCCGAGGTAGGCCCTCCGTGGTGCAGGTCGCTACGCGGTGGGGTCGACCTCGCCCGCCGCTGCCACCAAGGTGACGCCACGGTAGAAGCGCGTCGTGCTGGTGCGGGCGCTCTTGTACAACTGTCGCATGTCCGTACCCCAAGCCTTCACGCTCTGTGGCAGGGTGCCGGTTCGAGCACACCAGCTCTCGTAGGAGTCGCGCAGATCGGTGACCGTCGTACGGATGTCGTCGCTAACCGTGGCACAGCACTCCTCGAGCCACGCGTCGAACGCCGTAGGCGCTTGGTCATCCCGGTGCTCCTGCGTCGCCTGGACGACGACCTCGGGATCAGCAAGAGGACCGTCCAGTTCGGTCAGACGACGGGCACCCGCGACGGCCCACGCGAGGACCGCCTCACCGGTCCTGACCGGGTCGCTGAGCCGTTCCCGGAGTGTCGGATCAACGGAGACGACCTGGTTCTCGAACGGGATCGCCTTGTACCTGCGGTACATGCCCTCCTCGTCCCGGTGGAGTCGCGGCGGTTCGTTCACGGCGATCCACAGCGTGAACTCCGGTGTCCAGGTGCGAGTCGCCTGGTACAGGCGGCGTGCGGACACCGCGTCGCCGCCGGTGACCATCTTGACCAGTCCTGCGGCGAGGGTGTGGTTCCGTTCCCCTTCGACGCAGGCGACCATCCGTAGCCCTTCGAGGCGAGCCAGGTCGTCGCGGGCACTGCTGGTCGCCCCGCGCTCGGCGAAGGTCTCGAGGTTGGACGTGTCGGCGAACCGTCGTCCCAGCGGCGCCATCAACGCCTGGACAAAGGTGCTCTTGCCGCTTCCCGGTGGCCCGAAGATGACAGGCAGCACGTCGTGGCGGTTCGTCCCGAGAAGGGTGGCGCCAGCCAGGATCTGCAGGTAGTCGACAAGATCGTGGTCGCCGCCCGTGCAGTCCGACAGGAACCGCTCCCACTCCGAGGAACGGGCGTCTTCGACGTAGGGAACAACGGTGATCCGCCGCTGCATGTCCCCCCGCTGGTGGGGGGTGAGCCTCCCCGTAGTCAGGTTCACGGTTCCGTTCGCGCAGTTGAGCAGGTCGCGGTCTTGGTCGAAGGCGTCGGCCGAGCAGGTCAGCGTGAAGGTGGCGCCGGAGGAAGACACGAGCTTCTCCGAGGCCGCGAGGTCGATCATCGCTGCAAGGCCCTGCTTTTTCTCGGACTTCCTTGCGTGGATGATCCAGGCCTGTCGGTCGGCGCCGACGTGGGGGAGTTCGTGCCACAGGAGCCGCGCCACGGTCTTGGCGCGGCGCATCATCTCGCCGGTCGTGTCGACCTCCCAGTACCGCCCCGTCCAGATGTACCAGCACCGCTCCTCCGGGACCCAGCGGACGTCTTCGCCGAACAGCACAGCGAGGCGCTGGGCGTTGCCGTACTCGGTCGGCCGGTAGCCCGCAGTCGTCAGGGCGACCGTCGCGTACTGCTCGCCGGTGAGCAGCTCCGGATCGGTGACGTCGACCTCCTGGCCCGTTGGCACCCGGTTGAGCCGGTCCGGGTCCAGGCCGCTCGGGGACGGCTCAAGTGCGCTCATGGGAGTCGCTCCGGCTGCGCGAGGTACGCACGTGCTGCGAGGCGGAGAAGCGAGGCGACCGATCGGTCCTCCTGCGCGGCCTGGCGCTTCAACTCGTCCCGGAGGTCGCGAGGAAGGCGGACTACGACGGCGACGTCGTCCGAGGTCTGTGGTTCGTTCATGGGCGGTTCCTTCTTGGCGGTGGATCGGATCGGGACGCTTGCGCGGCCAGATCGCAACGTCCGCTGTCTGATCGATCCGTCAATCAGGTCTGGCAGCCAGACCTTGCGCATCGGTGAAGGGGAATCCGATCGGGCTACTTCTCCTGGCGGACAGCGCCCCAACAGGTGTGGGTGGGCCACACAACCGAGCCCCCGCTGACGGTGGGGGCATCCGGCCCCCATCGCGGCGGTCGACACCGCTGAGGGGTCCCCGTGACACCAACACAGCCGCGGTCCGCGCTCGCGCTGACCGCCACCACCGTCCCGCCGCGCGACCGGGAGGCCTCACGCCTCCTCGCCCTGTGGGTCGACCTCACCGTGCGCCTCGCATCCGCGGCCGCGCACCAGAGCAGCGACGAGCCGTCGCTGCGCAACATGCAGGTCCAGGTCGAGGAGGCACTCCTCGATCAGCCGGCTGTCCCAGACGCCGTCATGGCCGAGCTCTGGGCTTGGGAGGCGACGCTTCTCCACGTGGCCGAGATGCCACCGGAGAACTGCCTGATCTGCCGCAAGGCACGCCTCGGCCTCCCGGCCGACGTGCCGCTTCCCGCTCGGGTCGGAGGCGTCCGATGAGCCTTGCTCACCTGACCACCGGATCAGAACCGGTCACCGTGACGGGGGAGACGGTCGTCATCCACGACCTGACCGTCACCCATGGCGAGGCCGCCTCGCTCGTCCGCGCCCAAGCAGCTGAGCACGGGCCGGAGGCCGCAGCCGACCTGGTTCGACGGGCCCTCCCTGTCGGACTGGTAGCTCTGTCGATGGGCACCGCCGGGATCGACACCGGATCCCTGACGCGAACCCTTGACTCGTTCGCAGACCGTGTCGATGAGAAGTCGAAGGCCGCGCTCGCCAGCCTCGACCACACGGTCGACCGCCTACAGGCGGGCGAGCAGGTGGTCGCCAGGACAGCCGGGGCGATCCTCGAAAACCTGCCGGCCCAGGTCGAAGCGGCGCTCGCGGGTCAGGCCGGCAGCGTTCGGGCCAGCGTGGTCGAGGCGGCCCGGTCCGTTCAAGCCGCCGGCCTGCAGGAGCTGACAGCGGCACTCGCGCAGCACAACGCATCGATCCGCGACGCGCTCTCCCTCGACAGGGAGGGGCCGGTGCGGATGCTCCGGCAGGACCTGCTCGACGAGCTCAACGGCACTCGGCGTGAGCTCACTGAGCAGCTGACGGTTGTCCGGAGTCTCGTCGAAGCCTCACAGGCCGCGAAGCTAGCCGGTGCCAAGAGCAGCCGCGCCGTCGGAGCCGCCAACGAAGACGAGGCGATGGACCTGATCAACCGGATCATCACGAGTGCCGGAGACCTCTTCGAGCGCACCGGCAGCCAGCCCGGGGTCGGCGGGACCACCCGTCGAACCGGAGACGGAGTCGCCACCCTCGGGCCAGCGATCACCGGCCACGGCCGGAAGATCAGGGTCGCGATCGAGTCGAAATCCCGGTCGAGGCCACTATCGGCCAAAGCCCTGCGCGCGGAGGCGGCAACCGCATGTCGGGTCCGGGACGCAGCCGGAGCCCTCGTTCTGGTTCCGACGAGCACCGAAGTCCCGGGTGGAGGCTCGTTCGCACGCATCGACACCGCTGCCTACGTTGTGAGCTCGGAGGATCCAACAACAGCCGAGCTCATCTACCTCCTCCTCAGGGAGCAGGTGGCAATGCTGACCGTCCGACAGGACGATGACGCCGAGATCGACCTCGCGCAGGTCGAAGCGAGGTTCAACCTCGCACTGGCCGAGATCAGCCAACTCGACGAGGTCGGGCGACTGGCGGTCCAGGCGCACAAGTCCCTCGAGAGGCTCATCGCCCTGGGACGCGACACCCAGCAGAAGGTCCGAGCCACCTTGACCGACGGCATCTCACTGCTGCACCCGTGAACACGATGGGGAGGAGAGCACCTGTGCTCTCCTCCCCATCACCCTGTCCGAGATCGGTGCAGCCCGTCGATCAGTCACGAGCCGACGGCCGCACTCGAAACAGGGTCCGTCCCCGCTTCGTCGTGACGTCCCACCCTCCCG
>JAGQUE010000571.1 GCA_020438665.1 Nocardioidaceae bacterium
CGGGTCATCAGCCGGGGCAACCAACCAGAGCACACACCGTGGGGTCGAGATGAGCACCGTCAGCAGCGCACCGAGCGCACAGGGCACCGTCCGTGTCCGGCAGCGCGCGCGTGACGCCGCCGCCGTGATGGTCACCTCGGCGGCGCTGTCGGTGGGGTTCGGTGGCCTGCTCCTCGCCCTCACGAGCCTGGCCAGGTAGGCAGCCGATGCCCGGCCCCGCCCACGTCCCGGTGTTGTTGGACCGGGTCGTCGCCCTGCTGACACCGTCGCTGGACCACGAGGGCGCCGTCATGATCGACGCCACCGTGGGACTCGGCGGCCACAGCGAGGCCGTCCTGACGCGGTGCGCGCTGGCCCGGGTCGTCGGGATCGACCGCGACCCCGAGGCCCTCCGACGTGCTGGTGAGCGGCTGGCCGCCTTCGGCGACCGCTTCACCGGGGTCCACGCGGTCTATGACGAGATCCCCGACGTCCTCGCGGACCTGGGGCTGCGCGCCGTGGACGCGGTGCTCTTCGACCTCGGGGTCTCCTCGATGCAGCTCGATCTCCCCGAGCGCGGCTTCGCCTATGCCGAGGACGCCCCGCTGGACATGCGGATGGACCCCACCACGGGGCCGACGGCCGCCGAGGTCCTCAACACCTATGAGGCCGGCGAGCTGACCCGCGTCCTCCGTGACTACGGCGAGGAGCGGTTCGCCCGCAAGATCGCCGCCGCCGTCGTCCGCGAGCGGGCACGCGAGCCGTTCACCACCTCCGCCCGGCTGGTGGAGCTGCTCTATCGCGAGATCCCGGCGCCGGCCCGCCGCACGGGCGGACACCCGGCCAAGCGCACCTTCCAGGCCCTCCGGATGGAGGTCAACGACGAGCTGGCCGCGTTGCGTCGCGCGCTGCCCGCGGCCATCGACGCCATCCGGGTCGGGGGTCGCGTGGTCGTCGAGTCCTACCACTCGCTGGAGGACCGCCTGGTCAAGCGCGTGTTCGCCGATGCCGTGCGCAGCACGGTCCCCGAGGACCTCCCCGTCGTCCCCGCCGGCTATGAGCCGGCTTTCCGACTGGTCACCCGTGGGGCGGAGCGCGCCGGCGACGGGGAGACCGGCCACAACCCCCGAGCAGCCTCGGTCCGACTCAGGGCCGTCGAGCGTGTCCGTGCCGACAAGGGAGTCGCCTGATGAGCAACGCAGCACCCGAGCCCCGCTCGGCCTCGCGCCAGCGGGTCTCCCGGCTCGCCGAGTCCGCCGTCGCGCGGGCTCGGCTCAGCGTCGTCCCTCGCCCGCGCACCGAGTCCTCCCGGCTGCCGTTCCTCGCGCTGGTCACCCTTGTGCTCGTCGCCGGCGTCGTGGGGCTGTTGCTGTTCAACACCTCGATGCAGCAGGCGTCGTTCACCGCCAGCACCCTCGAGGACAAGGCCGCGGCGCTGACCGTGGAGCAGCAGGATCTGGCGATGCAGCTGGAGAACCTGCGCAACCCCCAGCGGATCGCCGACAAGGCGCAGGCGATGGGCATGGTCATCCCTGCCGCCTGGTGCTCCCTCGAGGTGTCCGCCACCAAGCCGGCCTGCACCAACCCCGGCGCGACACCAGGCAGCCAGGTCCGGCTGCACGCGCTGCCCCCGACGATGCCCGCGATCCTGGTGCGCGACGCGGGCGGCGACCAGAAGCCGGCGTCGCAAGGCGACCACGCGGCGGCGGGCGACACGCTGATGGCCTCGCCGTTTCCGATGACCGACCGCGATAGGAAGAGTCACCACGACCAGCGCCGCACACGGAGCGGAGACCGGGCCCCCCGATGACACGTCGTACGCCGACCAGCCGCAACCCGCGCGACAGGAGAACCCGGGCGACCGCCGACGCTCGCTCCCGGCGCACCACAACCGCGTCCCGCCGGGGATCCCCGCAGCTGCGGCTGCGGGTCGGGTTCGTCATCATCGCGATGGTGCTGTCGGTCTTCGGCGCCCGGCTGGTCCAGCTCCAAGGCGTCGACGCCAAGGCCTATGCCGCCAAGGCGGTCGCCAACAGCACGGTGACCATCGTGCTCCCGGCCGAGCGCGGCGACATCCTCGACCGCAACGGTCGGCCGCTGGCCGACTCGGTCGACGGGCTGATGCTGATCGCCGACCCCCAGCAGACCCGCGACAAGGCTCCCCAGATCGCGACCTTCCTGGCCCAGCGGCTGGGCTTGGACTACTTCGACACGCTCCACCGGCTCCGCCGCACCGACAGCAGGTTCCAGTACCTCGCCCGCCGCCTGCCGGCCGCCCTGGCGTCACGCACGGTCGCCGAGGCCGAGAAGCTGGGCTTCAAGGGGCTCGGCACCGAGCGCGACCCGGCGCGCGACTACCCGGCCCACGACGTGGCCGCCAACCTCATCGGCTTCCTCGGCACCCCCGACCCCCGCAAGGGCGTGCGGCCCTTGGCCGGCTTCGAGCGCACCTTCAACAAGATGCTCGCGGGCCACGACGGCACGTCGTCCTACCAGGTCGGCGGCGGCGTCCGGATCCCGCTGGCCGACAGCACGATCACCGAGCCGGTCGACGGCAAAGACCTCACCACGACCATCGACCTCGACCTGTCCTGGTACACCCAGCGCGTGCTGCGCCAGGCGGTCGACAACGCCCACGCCGACTCCGGCGTCGCCATCGTCATGGACACGCGCACCGGTGAGGTCCTGGCGCTCGCCGACTACCCCACCTATGACGCGACCAAGCCGCTGGACTCACCCAAGGACGACCTCGGCTCTCGCGCGCTGAGCGACGTCTATGAGCCGGGCTCGGTCGAGAAGGTGCTCACCGTCTCCTCACTCATCGACGCCGGCCTGGTGACTCCCCGCACCAAGATCGTGGTGCCGCCCGAGCTCGACCGCCAGGACCGGGTGATCCACGACTGGTTCGTGCACGGCACCCTCCACATGACGCTCGCCGGCGTCATCGCCAAGTCGTCCAACATCGGCACCGTGCGCGCCTCTGACGCCATGCCGCCGCGCCGGCTGGTGGGCTACCTCCGCGCGTTCGGTCTGGGTCAGCCCACCGACGTCGGCGTGGCCGGTGAGTCGGCCGGCATCGTGCCGAGCGGTGCGGCACTCACCTCCCAGGTCAAGGACCGCATGACCTTCGGTCAGTCGCTGTCGGTCAACGCACTCCAGGAGGCGGCAGCCATCAACGCGATCGCCAACGGTGGCACCTACGTCACACCGAGCCTGATCCGCGGCACCGCGACGACCAACAAGGGCGAGCAGGTCGGCACCGACCACACGGTCGAGCGTCGGGTCGTCAGCGCCAAGGCGGCCCACCAGACCATGCTGATGATGGAGCGCGTGGTCGACCCCGACGTCGGGGTGGCCCCGCTCGCTGCGGTCGCGGGCTATCGCGTGGCCGGCAAGACCGGCACCGCCCAGCGGGTCGTCGACGGCCGCTACGACGGCTCCACCACCGTGTCGTTCGCCGGGTTCGCGCCCGCCGACGAGCCGCGGTTCACGGTCTATGTGGTCGTCCAGAACCCGCGCATCGCCGGGGCCGGCGGTGGCTCGGTGGCCGGCCCGGTGTTCTCCAAGCTCATGGGCTTCGCGCTGCACCGCTATGGCATCCAGCCCACCGGCACCGAGCCGTCCCGGCTGCCGGTCGAGTGGTAGCCGGTAACCTCACGGGCGTGGTGCGCGACGACCTGCTGGCGGCGACCCGCCC